>JBCDIO010000550.1:0-3615 GCA_038748815.1 Bacteroidota bacterium | reverse complement strand
CTGGCAATGCGCCGACGTTCACTTTCCTGCACTTCTACGGCCGCTTCCAACAGTTGTTTCTGGTGCAATTGGTCTTCCTCCTGCCGCAAACGTTCTTGCTCAAAAATCCGCCGTTGGTACACAATGAAAAACACGATCAAGGCTATGCTAAGCAAGAGCATCCCGACAATACCGCCAAGTAAAATGGCGACGGACTCACTGGTTATTCCTTGATCCTGCATTAGTTCGCTTTTAAATCTTTTTCGTACCCCAAAACGGACTCCGAAGACTCAGGTGTCGGTTTGACACTGAAAGCGATGAAGAAGGTTAGACTGAGTAAAATGAATAAAGTAGTATGAATTTGGTACATAGAATCAAAAGTTGCCCAGTCACGTAGAAGCGTATTTGCGGAAAGCCATAGTAAAAAATTACCTGCGCAGTAAACCAACAAACCCGCCGACACCCAAAAGAGTGGCTGTTGCTCTAGATTTCTTAACATCAGACTATTAAGTAAGGAAGCAAAATAAAATACCGTCAATGCAATAAGCAAAAAGGAGTACAAGCCAAGCGCTTTAGCATTAAACAGCATAATTCCATCCCCCCAAATCATGTTCCAGAAAGCAAAAAGGGTAAAAATCAGGATCAAGATCAAATCTGGTTTCCAGGGACGTTTTGCACGAAGGAAAGGCCGGTAAATATTTACTAACAGAAAAAATAAAATGATGGAAATAAAGTGAAAATATGGTGCGTTAGTTGGTGGCTCAAAAAGTTCGACGGCCCAATCTACCCGGGTAAAGTAATTAAGTGACGCAGAGGCCGCAACGTAGTAGAAAAGGCGTCTTTGCACGGGTGTATGACGCTTGTACAAAAAACCGCCATACATAGCCACCAGTATTGCCAGGACTCCACCTACCATAGTATAACTTCCATCCCAAAACCGTGGTGCACCGAGAAATCCCATTAGTCAGGAAGATTTGGAGGAATGGGGCCACCATAATCGTAGTAGGAATCACCATCATCATCTTCCATCCCGCTTACGTTGCGACTACGTTTTTCAGCCTGCTTCGGAGCTCCCCCTTTTACTTCGATCACGGGGCGGAAGCTAAAGGGGTGACTGTATACAGCCATACCATTCCCCAGATGAATGTCCAGGCACTTTACCCCTGCCTTAATACTTCTTTCGATGTCAGCTAAAATGCTGAGGCTTTCCGCATTTGAGAAAATATAGGCCTGCACCCGTCGGCCAAGCGCGTGGGTAGTGGATTCGAAGGGAAGGTGGAGGTCTTCCTCGGGCAACTCCATCCAACTATGGACAAAAAGATAGGCACCAGCAGCGGGGATAGCGTTAGGGCCACTATTCAAGCCAGGACCAATGTTGAAGCGGCTATCCGCCGTCCAATCCAAGGCAAAACAACCGGACTGCCAATCTTTTTGCTTAAAGTAAGGCTGAATCATTAAGCTGAAATGGGGTTGCTTCGGAATCTCGATAGACAAATAATCCTTCCTCAATCCCAAGTGGATAATTAGCCTAAAATCAGTCGCCTTACCTGCCGAAGCTAAAGCATAAAGTCGCTCTAAATTCTTTCCTTGCAACCGGTAGGTAACCAATCTTGCACTGAACTTACGATCACCATCATCAATGAAGGCATAGAAAAGATCAGGTAGATCTTGGGCCAGGCAGCGTTGCCAGCGTTCCGCCAGCGCAGCGACCTTGGTCTTTGAAAGAGGTTGTTTTTTGGATGACGACATAGTATGGATTAGTGTAATCTAGGAGTGTTGCAACGCTGAAAATACGGGATAAAAGACAAAATCAGCCGTGCTTGTCAGTTAATACTTCTGTCTTCTAGTACCGTATGAAGTAGTTGCTGCAATCAAGGAATTCTTATTGTGTGAGCCAAATCAAGGGAGGCAAACCACGTAGTTTTACCTATTCAAACCCGAAAAAACCCCTAGGAGAGAAAGTACGTATACACGAGCTCGTAGGTAAAAACACCTAATTGACCCCGGGAATATACCTGAAATAGAGCCTGTTTTCTCATTCTATTATCAATATGCTCAACTTAGCCTCCACAATTAGAATACACCCACTCTGAATTAGATTCTTGCTACTCTAAGTTTAAGTACTACCTAATTAATCCCATCCTTCCCTTCCGGTTCCAGTAAATAAAGAACCACGACAACCCTGATTTATGGACCGCCCGCTGTTAGCCTGGGCGGTCCTTTTAGGCGAGCAAAAATTTATTTTTTAGGAATGGTTATACAATCTATAAATTTTTGAAGTAGGTTTTTGGGTCTCCGTCAGCCTTGGGTTGGCGGAGGCGTTTTCCTCCTCAAATCCCTTCTCCAATTGCCCGGATCGCCACTTCCGTCAACTGTCTGGTGCGGCGCGTAGGGCTCGAACTTTTGAAGTCGGGCACGGGCTGTAACCACCGATTAAGAACTACGGCTGTAAACAGACGGAAATAGGTATAGCTACCCCCATATTCCGCCGCAGACCAAAGTCCTACGGCTTCTTCATACCGCTTACAAGCTAAGGGAGCAGCGCCCTGGTTACAAAATCGGACTGTTTCGCCACTACGCATATTAGGGCGGATAGTCACCGAAAAAGGGCTAAAGGATGTCCGCTTAAAATAGTGTAGCCATTCCCGCCAGGGGATATCGTTTTCCATGAACTCCGGCGCTGCGGCGGCCCGATAGGCTATGTACAAGCCCGTAGCAGTGGCGTTGGGTTCCAACTGACAACGATTGGTGGTACTGAAAGCCGAACAAGGCAGACGGGACTCTGCATGAAAAAGTTCAGCTTCCAAATACTCCGCCCAGTCCTTATAGGTCGCTTCCAAATAATTCGTACCGTAATACGCATCATATTGGGATAAAGCATAAAGAGCAGCAGCGTTATCGGCGGGCCGAAAGAAGTCTTCTCCTGGTCGACTGGCTAAATGCTTATACCGTCCACGTTGTAAACGCTTACCGAGGTGGTTACCGATATCTCGTAAACCACGATCAAAAGTCTCCTCTTTTGTCACTAGCTGATAATGTGCCAAAACAGTTGCGGTGTGAGCCAAAAAGAATACTTGTCGGTCCCACTGACGGGGATTTTGCCACTGCTTATGCATACTGCGCTGCCCCACCCACTCTGCCAGTACACGTAAAGTAGAGTCAATAGCTAATTTTCGCTCCGGTAGGTAATCAACTGCCCGGAAGAGGGCCAAACTACTAGTCGAAGCAAGTAAAAGGCGCTCCTCATTATTCACCAAGTCAGCCTTAGCCCACAAATCTGGTCGGCGAAGCTCATTCAGTAGAATATCTACGTCATACTTCGCCTGAACCCGGTTGACATCTTCCAGTTCAACAACAATGGTAAATACCAGAAGAATCAGCCCGGTAAACAAGGGTACTAATAACCATAGGCCCAGTTCTTTGCGGTAAAGCCACCAAGCAAGAACAAAAAAACTTAAACTGAATAATAGTGGAGGAAGCAAGGTTGGTCTATTGGTATTTTAGTCTGTTGACGCAAATCAGGGGCTAAATTAGGCTGGATTAGGTCATTTTCAGGCCCTTGACAAGCTCAGGCACCGGTCTGAGATGGTGGTTCCGACCAGAAAACGCCGCAATGCGCGTTTTTTGGACGGGTAG
>JBCDIO010000549.1:0-3618 GCA_038748815.1 Bacteroidota bacterium | reverse complement strand
GGAGCGCCCGGAACAATTGGGATTGGCAGAATTTATTCAGCTCACCCAATGGGTCATGGAGGTGCAAGCAGAAAATCAGAATGACTAATCATTAAACATTGATAGAACATGAGTTTGGAAACCCGGATCATGATCGACTTGAAAGCCGCAATGAAAGCGAAAGATAAGGCGGCCATGCGTGGTATTCGCGCTATTAAATCGGCCATTTTATTGGCCAAAACGGATGGTAGCGGAAACGAGATCACCGAAGAACAAGAAATTAAAATGCTACAAAAGCTGGTTAAGCAACGTCGCGACTCCCTACAGATTTATATGGACCAGGGGCGAGAAGACTTAGCCGTGGTAGAAAAAGAAGAAATCGAGGTCATTGAACGCTACTTACCCGAACAATTGAGTGCTGAAGAGCTAGAAGCTCGCCTCAAGGCGATCATTGAGCAAATTGGTGCCAGTTCAATGAAAGATATGGGTAAAGTGATGGGAATGGCATCGAAGCAATTGGCTGGTTCTGCCGATGGTAAAGCCATTTCTGCGAAGGTAAAACAGCTACTTACCGGAGCGTAAGCACATAAAAAGGACCGCTTCCGATCCCCGTGGTAGTAAAAAACATGGAGATCGGAGCGGCCTATGATCATGCTAAACATTGCAGTCAATGATGGAAAGCTGCCCTAAGCAGACTTAAGAACAACCCGCTCCCGGCGAATCTCTTCTGGCTGTAGTGCCTCAAACCGATAGCCCAGATCAGAGTAGTGTTGGAGGACTTTGGGCAGTACCTTCCGCAATTTATCCGCCGCCTTCAGGCTATCGTGAAAAACAATAATAGAACCCGCTTGGGTGTTCTGAATCACGTTTTGCAAACAGGTTTCGGCATCAATCTTAGGATCAAAATCGCCACTTAGTACGTCCCACATGATAATTTCGTAATGCCGTTGTAAAAACTGAGCTTGGCGTGGTTTCAAACGACCGTAGGGAGGTCGAAAGAGCCCGGAGTCTAAATGTTGGGCACACTTTCGAATATTATGAAAATAGGGAATGTTGTCGCTAGACCATCCATTTAAGTGATTGTAGGTATGATTACCCACCGTATGTCCAGCGTCTAGTACTTGTTGAAAGATGTCGGGATGCTTCGCGATATTGTCCCCTACACAGAAGAAGCTTGCTTTGGCGTTGAAAGCATTGAGTTGCTCTAAAACCCAAGGAGTTACTTCCGGAATGGGACCATCGTCAAAGGTGAGAAAAAGCCGTTTTTCCGAAGTAGGCATTCGCCAAGTGAAATTAGGAAACAGCTTTTGAATAAATTGCGGCGTTTTAACCAGGTACATCGCTTGTCCGTTTTTGAATATGTTACGTTGGGAAAATCTTTTAACCCTTTTTAGGGATGGTCTTCGATGGAGGAGGATTATAAAATTCTCTTACCTTTGCCGCAGTTGGAACAACCAGCAGGGTACGAATCTATAATCAAAACGATTCATTCTTCTGATAGCTGCCTGAGAACCAACAAAAAAAGACTTTTTTTCTAGATCGTATTGACGCGTTATAACAAGATTAGATCTTCATGAGAGTTCGCTTTGCTCCAAGTCCTACTGGTGCCCTTCACATTGGAGGAGTACGTACTGCCTTGTATAACTACTTATTGGCCAAGCAACAGGGAGGTACCTTTATTCTGAGAATAGAGGATACCGATCAGACTCGCTACGTAGAAGGAGCGGAGGCTTACATCGTGGAGGCCTTGCAATGGTGTGGCCTTACCCCCGATGAAGGCCCTGGTTTTGGTGGGGATTACGGTCCTTACCGCCAGTCGGAACGAAAAGACCTATACGGTCAGTACGCCCAACAATTGTTAGATGCGGGCCACGCCTACTACGCGTTTGACACGCCCGAGGAATTAGATGCCCGCCGAGAAGCGGAGAAAGCTAAAGGGAATCACGGTTTCCGATACGATGCTTCGACGCGGAATTCGATGCGCAACAGCCTAAGTTTGGGGGCGGATGAAACCGCTCGTCTACTTGAAGAAAAGGTTCCTTACACCGTTCGTTTACGGATCCCGTCGGATGAGACCATTGAGGTGCAGGATCAGATCCGGGGTACGGTGCAGTTTCAAAGCAACGAACTAGATGATAAAGTAATCTTAAAGGCAGATGGGCTTCCCACCTATCACCTAGCGAACATTGTAGATGACCATCTCATGGAAATCACCAATGTGATCCGTGGGGAAGAATGGTTGCCGAGTACGGCTCATCACGTGTTGTTATATCGCTTTATGGGGTGGGAATCAGAAATGCCCCAGTTCGCTCACCTACCCTTGATTCTTAAACCAAATGCGAAAGGGAAACTCAGCAAGCGCGATGGTGCTAAGTTGGGTATTCCGGTGTTTCCGTTGGCTTGGGATGGAGATACTCCAGAGGATTCATTTACCGGATTCCGGGAGTTTGGCTTTGATCCCGCCGCCGCAAATAATTTTCTGGCGTTCTTGGGATGGAATCCAGGGACTGAACAAGAAATTTTTGACATGAAAGGCCTCATCGAGGCATTCTCCATTGAAAAGGTGAGTAAGGGTGGAGCGCGCTTTGACTTTGATAAAGCCAAGTGGTTCAATCAACAATACATCATGGCTAAAAGCGATGAGACCTTGGCGGAGGAACTGAAGGAATTGCTTGGGCTAGATAAAGAGGCGACTTGGATGGCAGCTTTCGCCGGATTGATGAAAGAACGAGTGCAGTTGTATCCTGAATTTCAGGAAAAAGGCTACTATTTCTTTGAAGATGTCAGAGAATATGAACAAAAGCCAATCCGGAAGAAATGGAAACCGGAACGTCGAGATTCTTTTGTGCAATTGCAAGAGCGTTTGCAAGCACAGGAACCTTTTAAGGCTACGGAGTTAGAAGCATTAGTCAAGCAGTTTATGGCCGACTTTGAGTACGGTTTTGGAGATGTTCTACCTATTTTGCGGGTTGCTCTTTCAGGCACTACCAAAGGTCCAGGGGTGTTTGAAATGATTGAATTGTTGGGGAAAGAAGTCGTAAACCAGCGCTTAGAAAAAGGGTATCTAGCCTTCGATGAGATTCTAGCTTCCACTAAATCATAAGTTATGCCGAAGAAGAAACCAAAAGACGGAGATGCTGAAGTACATAAGGATCTAAAAGGTTTTGACATTAAGATCAATGAGTTTGGTCAAATAACTACCAACTTTGATGTAGAGAAGATCAATGATTTTCTTGATGACAATGTGGAAGACAAAAAACTGAGTGATCGAAAAGAGAAGTTGACGCAAGAAGAAGAGGAATAAGATGTAAAAAATTAATATTCACTGCCGTTCATGTGACAAATTTGTATATCTATTCGTCCTCTATGAGCAGGTAGCTGTAATTTAAAGGAAATTTTGAAGGTGGAAAGGGGATTGGTAGGCGAACCCATAAAAGTTGCCGCTACGCTTGAAATCCTCCATTTTTTATTTGATAATTTGTATGAAATTTATCCATCTGATATTCAGGTGTTTAAATTTTCATCTCCACCCGGGAGCTCTTTCCCCCTTTAAAAGCCTAAGTCATTAAGAAAAGTGACGATCAATTCGTCATAGTTAGCAAGAAACAGAAATCTACACGCGGCTTTACTAACCAAACT
>JBCDIO010000548.1:0-3623 GCA_038748815.1 Bacteroidota bacterium | reverse complement strand
TAAACCAAGACATATTCTCCACTACCCCTAAAACGGGTACATTCACATTGGGGAGACCAAACATATTCATCGCCTTAATGGCATCCGCTAATGCTACTTCTTGTGGAGTGGTGACCAATACCGCTCCGGTAACTGGAACCGTTTGTACAAGTGAAAGCTGAACATCACCCGTTCCCGGCGGTAAATCGACAATAAGGAAATCTAATGGAGGCCATAGAACATCATTGAAAAACTGCTTGATTATACCAGCTAGACGCGGGCCCCGCAATACAACGGCTTGCTCGGCGTCAATGATGAATCCGATCGACATCAGAGGAATATCGAAGGCATTTAGTGGTTCAATCTTAGCCGTTCCGTAGATTTCTTTTACCTGAGGACGCTTCCCTTGCAAACCTAGCATCGTTGGAATGGAGGGACCGTATAAATCCGCATCGACTAAGCCTACTTTGGCACCGAGTTCTTTTAATGCCAATGCCAAGTTGACTGAAACGGTGGATTTACCAACACCACCTTTACCGGAGGCCACCGCAATAATATTCTTCACGTGGGACATAGGAGACGTTGGCTGTGGGCCAGCACCCTGGTTAGGAGCTCCGGCATTTTTGGCAACCATATGCACGTGCACCTGCGCATTGGGGTAAACTGCGTTTATCGCCTCTTGACAGGCCGCATTGAGCTGAAATTTGTAGTCGGACTGCAAATTGGGCAGCATCAGGTGGAAGCTGACGGTATTACCGTCTACCTCTAGTCGCTCTACCATGTGTACGGAGAGAATATCTTTTCCGGTGCTTGGGTCAACAACCGTTGCTAAGGCTTTGACCACTTTCGATCGTTCCATGTACTTGGATTAGTCGCAATTAGTAGAATTCATCACAAGATTAAACAATTCAATCGCCGACTAGTTGTTGTGAAGTCCATCATTATCTGCAATGAAACAAAAAAGGAGGGAAGGGAATGATAAAGCCGCTCGTGTTTTGGAGAAATTAAGCCACATTTAAGACTTCAAAAATGCTTTTTGCGGAGCGGAGCATTGGGCCATTTTTCGACAGTGAAGCATCAATTTTACTGGATCCTTTGGTAGAGTGCCCTCTCCGGCCCCTTTTGCTTCCAGCACTTCCATAACCAGCTCTTCGATGGATGCATTTCTGCCTGATTTAGAACCTATCGGATTGGCTTGGCTTGGTGGAATCTTAGCCATCGTTCGAAGTACCCGACCAGCACCATCCGAACAACGCCCTGCCCACCGGGGAACCCTCTCTCCCAAAGAAGTATCTACCGCGCGTACCGAAATCTTAGCCTGTTTGGCCCGATCTAAAAAAAGCTGCCAATCACTGGTATTAAAAGAACGCAAACCAGCCATCTTCTGATAGATATTACGGGGTATCCAAAGGGCTCCCTGGGGTTCCAAAACGTTTTCGTTTAGGATCTCTCTCCGGTACCATCGAGTTAGATCCATTCTGGCCGCCGCCTGATATAGCTGATCCGATTGATCAATCCCCTGCAGCTGAAAGGGAACGTGGGGAATGAGAATAGCCCGTTTACTTTGTTGGGCCTGCTGGTACAGATCGATGATAAAATGCTTACCAGCTTTTATATCCGCATCCATGACCAGTATCCATCCAGACCTACTTCGAGCCTTGGCAAGGCGATAACAGGCCTCGTCCATCCCAATCTTACGAGCCAAGCCAGGACCCTCGTATTGAGCCGGTAAATCATCGAGCCACTGCACGAAGAACTTAAGCCGGGGATTGCGCACCTTACGCGTCCATTCCAGTAATTGTAAATAAACTCGCTGATTGATCTGCCTCGTCTCGGAATCCGCTTGGCGATTTTGGTTTAGCAAAAGAAGAACCTCCCCATCGCCCGGTGGCAAAATGCATTTTTCTAAGCGGCGAAGATTCAGCAAGACGAATTCTTCCCGTAGCGCTGGAATGACAATCACATACTCCAAATTGGGAGATGGACGCCGGGAAATGAGCGGTGGATAGAGTGTTTCTTGTTGAAGGTACCGATTCATGCTAGTTCCAAAGTAAGAAAAAATATACGATCAAAACGCATCTATGTTATGGAAGAGATTTTTGTACCTTCCGGCAAAATATATAGCATGCAAGATCAAGTGGTTTGGATTACCGGAGCCTCGTCGGGGATTGGGGAAGCACTCGCAATAGCTTTCGCAAAGAAAGGTGCCCGCGTTATTTTATCAAGTCGCCGTCGGGAGGCTCTAGAGGCGGTCAAAAAGAATAGCTCGAACGGAGATCGGATGGAGGTTATCCCCTTGGATATGACCCAGGCCAAAGATGTTCAAGAACGCGCCCAAGAAGTCATTCAACAATTTGGGCGAGTCGATATTTTGGTGAATAACGCAGGTATTTCACAACGAAGCTTAGTAAAGGATACGCCCCTTGAAATTGACCGCCGGGTCATGGAGGTAGACTTTTTTGGAACTGTGGCCCTAACCAAGGCTGTTTTACCCATTATGCTTGCCCAAAAGAGCGGCCGTATTCTGGTAGTCAGTAGTTTAACTGGTAAATTTGGAACACCCCTGCGTTCCGCATACGCCGCTGCTAAACATGCCTTACATGGCTTTTTCGATTCTCTCCGTGCCGAAGTGCACGATGATGGTTTGCAGGTGATGCTAATCTGTCCCGGCTTCATTAAGACAGATGTTTCAAAAAATGCCATTACGGCCGATGGAACCAAGCACGACAAAATGGATGACAAGCAAGCGAGTGGAATGGACCCAAGCGACTTAGCCGAGCGGATCATCCGGGCTATGCAGGCCGGGAAAGAAGAAGCCTACTTTGGAGGGTACGAAACATTTGGGGTATACCTAAAGAGATTCTTCCCGCGCTTATTTTCGCGGTATATTCGGCAAGCAAAAGTCACCTGAGCAACTCCCAATTCTTAAATTGACTATCTTAGATCTCCCATTCCTACTGCCTAAACGTAAGTATAGCCTAACTTTTACCGTAAAACCAATACTTAATGGACTTGGCTCTACATATTCTCGTTTGGGGAGGCTTTCTCACCTTGGGTTCTTTTGTAATATTAATGGGATCATGGGTAGTCGACCCCAAAATTTGGGCGGCCGACTTAGGGGCCCCGAAGGAAATGCAAAACTACACCGCAGGCATCATAACGGTGATTCTCCTCTTTGCCATACAGCTACCGATTATGGCTTTCAGTATCAAGGAATACCAATTAATGGCACCCCACATCAGTTTCTGGTTTGGTTCATTGATCGCTTACCTAGTCTTTCAGGTTTTCAATTTAGCAGACCTATTCATTTTCAATTTAGCAGACCTATTCATTTTCGATTGGCTGATTTACATGAAGCTGAAACCAAAATTTATGGTGCCGGACTATTTACCCACTGCGTTTGATTTTTCAAAACACGCAAAGGACTCTCTTAATGGCTTAGTTATAGGCATTTTCCCAGCCCTCCTTAGTGCGGTAATCTGGTATTTCCTACTTTAAAAAAATAACTAATCCAAAAGGATTAAGAAAGGAAAAAATAAAAGAGAATAGATACCCAAACTACTGTATTTTGGGTATCTATCTAAGCGCAACAGGGAGAATAAGATTGTTAATCGCCAAGTTACTCTGTATCCCCTTGATTACTC
>JBCDIO010000547.1:0-3623 GCA_038748815.1 Bacteroidota bacterium | reverse complement strand
AGGCCTTGAAGTAAAGCCGTTTCTTCTAAAACTTCTCCTCTAGATGTATTTACCAAAACAACGCCTGGTTTAAATGCCTGGAGCCGTTTGGTATTGATGAAGTGGTAATTTTCTTCGTTAGAAGGAATATGTAAAGTGACGATATCACTTTGGCGACTCAGTGTTTCTAGATCAACCGCTTCCAAGCCTTCCGGTAGGTTTTTCAATTGCTGAGGATCGGTATCATTTACCAAGACGCGCATCGTAAAAGCCTGTCCGTATTGGGCGACAATTCGGCCCAAGCGGCCGTAGCCGATCACACCCAGGGTTTTCCCGTTGAGCTCCATACCCAAAAAAGGCTCCCGACGCCAGTTATTTTCCTTTACATCGATAAAGGCCTGTGGCAAGCGACGCACCAAAGCCATCAACAACATCCAGGTATGCTCGGAAGTCGATTTGATGTTGGCGAGGAATTCGTACTCTCCTTTTAGAGAATGTACGGTGATCCCGCGATTGGCAGCGGCTTCTTGATCAATATGATTGAGCCCGGTGGTGGGCGTAACAATATATTGCAGGTTGGGAGCCGCATCCAAGATAGCTTTGTCGATCGGGATTCCCAGTTTGACGAAAAGTGCCTCGTAGGGCTTACTCGAAATCTGAGTAACCAAATCAGCGTGCGTATGCAGATCAACGAAATCCACCGATCCAACGCTTTCCAAGCGGCTCCGGACCTCGGCATTATAGCGTTGCGGTTCTATGTGCAGAATATGCATCTTACTGTTCCGCTTTTTGGAGGTAATCCAGTAAAAAGCCGGCGTAAGCAAAATCGAGCGGCGTATCAATATTGACCGATTTAGTCATATCCATGATCAAGGCCCGACAATCATTCCCTTTGAACGAATTATTCAGTAAGGTAGCTCGGCGGCTCAGATAGATCGCCCCATTCCGCAGGTACATGGATTCGAGTTCCTGGCGAGGCTGATTTTCGTAAGCCTCACAGTACGGTGGATCGATGAGCTTGCCATTCTCCAAAAATTTCATTCTGGCCGGATGGTGGCCTTCTACATCCACTACAGAAATGACACTATCGGCACCGGTTTCGTCCAGAATGCGAATGGCTTCATCAATATCAGCTCCGCTCCGAAAGGGAGTGGTTGGTTGCAGCATCATCACGGCATCGTACTTGGCTCCCGTTTCCTGTTCCATTACCTCCAGGGCGTGCTGGATCACAGGGATTGCTTTGGCCCGATCCGTCGCTAGATTACCCGGGCGGATAAAAGGAACATGAGCTCCCAGGCTTTTTGCCACCTCCGCAATTTCTTCACTATCGGTAGAAACAATGCAATCCGTGAGTAAAGTAGACTCTTTAGCAGCTTCAATCGTATAGCCGATCAAAGGAGTTCCGTCCAGCGGTTTGATGTTTTTCTTGGGAACTCCTTTCGAGCCTCCCCGGGCGGGTATGACGCCTAATACGCGCATATAAAGTTGGTTTTATAGGTATTAAAGGGAAGAAACGGTTTGGCTAAGCCCCATATAAATACACGGCCCAGCGTTGATTACATCCTCTGAGTTAAACAGAGACCATCCATCAAAAATGATGGCTGGAGCTTTTAGGTCTTTCACCATTTGTGGAATATCCAAGCGGTCGTAGAAGCGATGGTTATTTAAGAATAGCACGGCATCTACTTTGTCGTAAACGTCTTCCATTTCGGTAGGCGTAATGCCTTCGGCCAATACTTCTTCTTTATCGGCAACGGGGTCGTGTCCGTAAATTCTGCCGACGTGGGGCTTTAAAAGTTGGGCGATTTCGATCGCCGAGGAGTTCCGAATATCACCAGTCTCTGGCTCTCCCTTAAAGGCGAGACCACAGATCAATACGTTACATTCCTTTGGAGTTTTACCGAGTTTAACCCACTGTGCCAATAGGCGATCCACTACATAAGGGTGCATGGATTCGTTTACGGATCGACCGTATTCGAAAAGGGTGGTATCGTAGTCCCATTTACGAGCTACGGAAGCAAAGATGTAGGGATCTTTGGTCAGACAGGCTCCACCGACACCCGGGCTAGGTAGTGGAATCGGATCGCGTGGATAACCTTGATTGGCCGCACGGATCGTCTGCACAATATCCACATTATAGTGACTGGCAATCTGCGAAACGTGGTTCGCAAAACTGAAGATCAAATCTCGGAAACAGTTATTCAGCAGTTTAGCGATCTCGGCTTGTTCCAACGAATCAACCAGTACAATGGTAGGGGTTAAATCCCGGAAAAGCGCGGCCGTCGCTTCTACGCTTTCTTCGTTAAAGCCACCAATGATCTGTGGCAGGGAACGCAATTCTTTCACCGCTTTACCTTCGGCGGTCCGTTCTGGAGCAAAGGATAAGTGGAAATCGATGCCGGCTTTCAGGCCAGAAGCTTCTTCCAACATGGGCAGAACCACTTCGCGGGTGGTACCCACGGGAACGGTTGAACGAAGAATCACGAGATTACCTCGTTTCAACTTCTCTCCCACCATTCTAGAAGCACTTTCCAGATAGTCTAGACGCGGGCCAGGCATGTCCATGCCCTCTTGCTGTACCACCGGAGTTCCTACCGAAATGATGTAGACGTCTCCATCTTCCGGAAGTTCGGCACTCGGTAGGAAGTTATTATTTAGCTGTCGACTAAAGAGTTCGTCTAAGCCACGTTCGTGGATATAGCTCTTACCGTCGTTGAGTAGGTCAATTTTTTGTTGGTCAATATCGAAACCGGTGGTTTGAAAACCCCGATCTGCTAACACTAAGGCCAGGGTGAATCCAACGTAGCCCATTCCCATCACCACGACGTGTCGGTGACTGGCTACCCGTTGTTCCCAAAGCTGGTGGTATTCCAGAATCCGGGTTGGGCGTTTATCCGCGTCGACTAGAACGACTTTACTTAAGAAGCGTTCGCTTTTGCGGCCTTTGGCTTCCAAAACCTTTGGCAAGGCTTCTAATACATCTTTAATGGTATAGTGATCAGGGAAGGTAATCGGATCTGCGTTCATTACCTCACCCGCGGTCGTCTCAAAGGACCGGTGTCGCACACTTGCTCGCCGGATATCTCCATCGGTAATAGTTCCGATCAGCTTTCCCTCTGCGTCTACTACGAGGGCAATTCCGGCAGGATGACCTTGTTGGACGGCCTCATTGGTGCGCTCAAGCACTTGAATCAACGAATCCTCCTTTTGCACGCAAAGGGGGGACAGCATGGTTTTGGTCAACATGTGTACGTTTTTGTTTAGAGGTGATTATTAAACCACTCCACCGCCCGGTCATAACCATTGACCGGGCGCTGAGCCAAGGCTTTATGCAGCTTGGTATACGTTTCGGTTTCTAAAAGGCGATGAATTTCTTCTACCACCCGATCGGGACTAAAGGTACTCCCGATACTACTGGCAACTTCTAGGTTTTCGAGAACCTGTGTGTTGTGTTCCATTTCCAGGTTATTCCCTTCGGAAAACAACAACATCGGAGTATTAGCCACAATACTATCGGTTACGGTGCCAATACCAGGGCGGCAAATGACCAGATCACAATCCGCAAAGTCCGCAATCGTAAAGCCAAAGGGCTTGATCCGCTTCAGGCCTTGCGGATTAAGCGAATCCATCAAACGGTCTGGATT
>JBCDIO010000546.1:0-3623 GCA_038748815.1 Bacteroidota bacterium | reverse complement strand
TTTTCTGGGAACGGCTATGTGGGGATGGACAGTTCCCAAAGAGCACTGTTTCCAATTACTTGACGCTTATTACGAGCGAGGAGGTCGACGCGTTGATACCGCCACTAATTACCCCATTAATAAAAAGGCAGAAGATTTTCGAAAAGCCGAAACTTGGCTCGCTGAATGGATACGCACCCGCAGGGTCGATGACCTGCAAGTACTCATCAAAGTGGGTAGTATTGATAACCTTGGAGGACCCGAAAATCGTTTATTACCATCCTTTCTACTCATGGCCTTAGATCACTATCGCGGCCTTTTTGGGGATAATTTGCGGACTTTCTCCTTACACTGGGACAACCGCGAAGATCAAGCAGCCATTGCCAAAACCGTAGATGTGCTGCTCCGGGCCGAACAGCAAGGGCTCGAAACGGGGCTTTCTGGTATCAAACACCCGACCGGCTACGTAGCCTGTTTGGATTCTTTCAAAGTAAAGCCTTGGTTGCAGGTAAAGCATCATATTTTTCAGTCGGGCTTGGATTATTACCAAGATCTACTGTCGAGATGTAGGCCCATTGCCTATGGACTCACCGCCGGAGGTATCAAACGAAATGGGCAGTATAAAGCCGATAGTTCGTTGCAGGCTCGGGGTGCTATACCGACTCAGGGTAGGCAGCAAAAAGAGGCTTTGGAGGATTTATTCCAGTCCTTTTCCCAGGAGATCCCGAGTGTACACCATTTGGGGCTTATGCACGCCTGGTTCAATACAACAATTCAAGGAGTCCTGCTGGGCCCTAGCCGAGTTTCCCAGCTGCAGACCTCCCTACAATTTCTGCAACGGCTAAACAGTGATTCAAGCTATCAGTCCGTGGCTCAACGGATTCTGGATTGGCAAGCAAATCATCCGTATTTTGCAGCGTAAATCCTTGGGTATGCAGTATGATGTGGTGATTGTGGGAGCCGGAATTTTTGGGACTTATGCGGCCTTGTACCTCGCCCAAAAGGATTACCGGGTATTGCTTTTAGAAAAGGAAAAAGAGGTTTTTCGGAAGGCTTCGATTGTCAATCAGGCTCGCCTACACGGAGGTTACCACTACCCCAGAAGTATTGCTACCGCGGTGATGTCGGACGAAAATAAAGAACGGTTTACCCAGGAGCATCGGGATTTCATCAATTTTTCATTCGATAAATATTACGCCATTGACCGCTACGGATCCTTTACCGATGCCGCCCAATTTGAGCGCTTCTGCCAATATTTAGGCATACGCTGCGAGCCTGTTCACCGGCATCCTCTTTTCAATTATGATCGACTCGAAGCCCTCTATCTGACCACTGAATACTCCTTTGACCCCATCCTAATCGCCGACCACTACCGACAACGCCTGCAAAAGACGAAGGGTATCGATCTAAAACTGGGAGTAGAACTGCAACAAGCGCAAGCGCAAGGACAGGAGTGGTATATTGAATTCAAGGGCCAACAAAAAAAACATTTGGAAATGGTAACCACCCCTTTGGTTATCAATGCTACTTACGCGGGCAGCAATACCATTAACGAACTTTTCGGTACTCGCTCCATTGATTTGATGCACGAGATCTCCGAAATCGCCTTCATCCATTCTCCTCAAGTACAGAACATGGGGTTAACCGTAATGGACGGCCCCTTTGGCTCGATTATGCCCTACGGTAATTCCGGCTTATTATCCCTTTCTTCCGTACCCTATACCCACCACAAGGTCTCGTACGAAAACCAACCCGAATTCACCTGTATGGGGCAAGCAAATACCTGTCGACCGGACTATTTAGACGACTGCAACCACTGCCCGGCCCAACCAGCGACCAATTACCGAAAGATGTTGAAACAAATGGGGCGGTACTTTTCTGACCAAGTAGAATGGAATTACTTCTCGAGCTTTTTCACCATTAAATCTAAGTTGCAGGCTAACTTCATTGATGATGGTCGACCTACAGAAATCCGTCGCCTGCGGGAAAAACCTGATTTTTATTGCATCTTTGCTGGCAAGATCAACTCGATCTACGAGATCGAACGCTTGCTCTGAGCCCTGCCACTCACTTCACGACTAACGATTTTATGAAGCATTCGATGGTCCAATCGGAGATCGCGCCCCTGCGGCGTGTCCTTGTTCACCGTCCCGATCTGGGCATTTCTCAGATTACTCCCTGGCGGGCGGAAGAGCTACTCTTTGATGATATCGTACACCTTCCAACCATGCAGGAAGAACACGATATTTTCACGCAGGTTCTGGCCTCCTTTGTCGGGGCTGAGAATGTACTCGATACACAGCAACTCATTGCGGAAACCCTAGAAGCCTCTCCTGCCTGGCGCATTCGAGTCATCGAAAATATTACCCACTCCGAAAACCTGCCTTCCACCTTCCAAGATCTCTTAGCTGGCCTTCCGGCGGAGCAATTAGCCGAGGTACTCATCTCTGGCTATTTATCGGATCAGGATCTGGCCCTCTTTGATCCGCTGCCAAACTATATTTTCACCCGAGACATTGCCGTCTTGGTCAATGATCACGCGGTCTTGACCAAAATGGCCAAGAAAGCCCGCAGCCGGGAAAATATTCTCACTCAATTAGTCTTTAAAGGACATCCTGATTTCCGCAATCTGTTGGCCCAAGGTAAAGTGATCGATTTGAATCAAATCGACCACTTTCCGCCATCCAATAAAGGGGAACGAGTAACCATTGAGGGAGGTGATTTGATGGTAATCAATAGCGATTACTTATTGATGGGCTGTAGCGAACGCACCACCGGACATGCGGTGCATTCCCTACGGGACAAGCTTTTCCAGAAAGGCGTAATTAAAAATGTGGTCCAGATCAATATCCCCAAGTATCGCTCGTTTATGCACATTGATACCATTTTTACCCAGATCTCAGACCGGCATGTAGTCGCCTTTAAACCATTGGTTAGTGATGGTCTAGGGTCCAATGTAGAGGTACACCGGATCGATGGCAGCAAGGTACTCTATCCATCCATTGAGCGCTTCTTCCAGGAAGAGATCGATTCCAATATCGAATTTATTTACAGTGGGCTGGGAGAATCCCCGTACCAGGAGCGGGAACAATGGACCGACGGCTGTAACCTATTGGCGATTCGTTCGGGTATTGCCATCACTTACGATCGAAATCCCAAGACGGATGAAGCCTTCCGGAGGGCGGGTTACACGGTGCTGCATGCTACCGAATACCTTCAGCAATTGGCCGACGGTAAAATTGATCCACAGACAATGGAAAATACCATCATCACCCTACCGTCTAATGAACTTTCACGGGCACGGGGTGGATCACACTGTATGACTTGTCCGATTGAGCGCGGTTAGCATGAACCGTTCAAACAGGGAGTCGGTTTTCTTTACTCTATGGGAAGTGGTTTGGGAATGATTTAAACCACTTCGTTTTGGGTATATGCCTATCAGATGTTCTTGCGGGTATACACGAGAGGTCTAAAGCCAATGCTTTTAGTCCAGATGACCTTGGATTCTTTCCTTTCACGATCATTCAGAAAAAAAGCCGGTAACTTCGGAATCCGTCTACGAGAGCTAGCCCCGAGGCCTCGCCCCGAGCACTCGGGGGTAGACGGATCTACTTGGCATTAGACAGGCCTGCTTGACTGCAGCA
>JBCDIO010000545.1:0-3630 GCA_038748815.1 Bacteroidota bacterium | reverse complement strand
GCAACTAACATTTGTCCAAGTTTTCCTTTAAATTCTTGGCGAACGGCTCCAATCTCTGCGCTCAGACTACTTCCTTGCGCTTCCATTTTGGAAGAAATCTCTAGGAGTCGTTGATCCATCGTACTTTCTAGCTCACTTAGTTGCTTGGAGAATTGTTTATTTTGATCGTCTAATTGTTGTTCCAAAGCCTCGAAGCGAGCCTCAAATTGGGCGATATGTTCCCCCATCAAAATAGTTCGTATGGTGGATATTTCACTCAATTGGACCTGGTCTTTTTGGTCTTTCTTGCTCATGATTGTTGCTTTTTTCTGATGGCCCATCTTGATTTTTCTAAGTTTGTGGCTAGAAAATCGCAATTGGCATAATGCGGGAGGAAACGTTTTTCTTGAAAATACACATCGTATCATCAAGTTCTTCAATAAATGACAAATTCTGATTAATTATCATGTATTTGTGCCAATTTCTATGAATTTTGCCTGACAATTTTTGTAAAGCCGAAGCATGGGGCCATCCGTACTTTTTCTTGTTGACCAAAAATCGCCACGCCTACGCTATGTGTTGGATATAATCGGGAACGCATTCTGGCAACAAGAAATTCGTTGGACCGATCAGCGTGTTGAGTTTAAGGCCTATGATGGACCTCGGGTCGCGTACACTGCTCAACCAATCTCATCAACTGGCGATCTTTGGATTCCAGCCGATCCATTCTTACAAGAAAACGAAATTCGGTCATTTACTCCCCAGGCTCGAACCAAAGGCGACCAGTGGCAACTTTTCCCTACTGACCAACCAACGGCTTGCGTTTCATTCGATATTTTTTCGGCTATTTTTTACCTATTGAGCCGCTATGAAGAATATTTACCCTTCGATGCTGATGAACACCAGCGTTTTCCCGCCAACGAAAGTATACTACATAAAGCAGGGCAACTACTACGACCGGTGGTGGACGAGTGGGTACTAGCTCTTAGGCAAATTGTTGAGAATCGCTATATCTCTTGGACCTGTCCCAAGACACGCTATTCCTTTCTTCCCTCCTACGATATTGATGTTGCCTGGGCCTTTAAACACCGGCCTTGGTTTCGGCAGATGGCAAGTGCCATACGAAATATGGTACGTGGAGATTGGCATTTAGAAAAACTACGCTGGCAGACAATTCTAAACCAACAAGAAGACCCATTCTTTACATTCCCAACGATGCAGCAATTGCATCGGGGACACGAAGAAGCTGTACTGTTTTTTCAGGTTGGCTCTTATGGATCATTCGATAAAAATGTGGCTCCTGACGTACCCGCTTTCAGGCGATTGATCCGCGTTTTGCAGAAAGACTTCACCCTAGGTCTGCACCCTTCGTACCGCAGCAACGAAGACCCGCAACAACTAGCTACTGAAGTACGAATTTTCTCCAACTTGACTAATCAACCAACCCAACACAGCCGGCAGCACTACCTGAAACTTCAATTTCCACAGACTTACCGAGCTTTAATCAAACAGGGGATTCAAGTTGACTATTCCCTTGGATTTGCGGATGATATTGGCTTTAGAGCCGGTATCGGACGACCTTTTCGCTGGTATGATCTGGAGCGAGAAGCCCAAACCGAGCTAAAATTGGTTCCTTTTATGGCTATGGACGTAACCCTGCTGCAAAAGGGGGAACCCGAGCACTTAAAACCGCAAATTTTTGCAATGATTGAACGAACTCGGGCCGTTGGAGGACAATTTTGTACCCTTTGGCACAATAATACGTTGAGTAATTTAGCTCCATTTGCCCCGAATTGGTCCGCCTTTTACCAGGAAGTACTATCGGAAGCACGCCGGTCCTTCTGAAAATGATATTTTTGTATGCACTATGTGTATTCGCCAAGTGTGAAAAGACCTCATTATGGTAAGCAAATTAACCGACCAAGCCTCGATTGCCAATCAGTTTTTGGCCGAAATCCGAAGTATAGATATTCAAAAAGACAGGATGCGTTTCCGTCGTAACCTGGAACGGATCGGTGAAATTCTCGCCTATGAAATTAGCAAGTATCTAGACTTTCAAGAACTGGAAGTAGAGACCCCCTTGGGTATTGCCCAAACAGCGATTCCTTCCGATCAAATTGTATTGGCTACTATTCTGCGGGCGGGTTTGCCTTTGCACCAAGGTATGCTCAATTATTTTGATAAGGCGGGAAATGCCTTTATCTCAGCTTACCGTAAACACCATAAGGATGGCTCCTTTGAAATAAAGCTGGATTACATGTCTTCCCCAGATATTGAAGACCGGGTACTGATTCTTTGCGATCCCATGCTAGCTACGGGCTCATCGGTAGATGTGACCTTTAAAGAGCTTTTTGCCTCCGGACAACCCAAACAAGTATTTCTAGCTACCGCTATTGCAACCACTTTTGGTATTGATCGAATCCGACGCCTGTACCCGGATGTACGAATTTTTGCTGGTGATATCGACGATGAACTGACCGCTAAATCCTACATTGTGCCTGGACTTGGCGATGCTGGAGATCTTTCTTTTGGAGAAAAACTACAAGATTAAGCACCTCTTTTCCTATTTTCAGCGGGCTAATCGCTTAGAGCATGACGGAACAGCTAACTCCTACCACGATACTGGCCTTGATCGGGGCCTATTTTCTTGTATTAATCGGTATCTCTTATTGGACTAGTAAACGAGCAGATAGTAATGATTTTTTCATTGCAGGTCGGCAATCCCCTTGGTTACTGGTGGCGATCGGCATGATTGGAGCTTCTCTTTCCGGAGTTACCTTCATTTCGATTCCCGGCAAGGTGGGAGCGGATGGACTCAACATGTCCTTCTCCTACATGCAGGTCGTTTTTGGTTATTTAGTGGGTTACTTCGTCATAGGAGCCGTGTTGCTTCCACTGTACTATCGGTACCAACTCACCTCCATTTACGGATATTTAGAAAAACGGTTTGGTTTTGTTTCTTACCAAACGGGAGCTGCCTTTTTTCTGCTTTCAAGAATTGTTGGTGCTTCTTTTCGCCTCTTCTTAGTGGCTTTGGTGCTACAGACTTTCGTCTTAGACAGCTTAGGTATTCCCTTTGAATGGACGGTACTCGGGACTATTCTATTAATATGGACCTACACTTTTAATGGAGGTATTAAGACGATTGTTTGGACCGACACCTTGCAAACGGTCTGCATGCTACTAGCCGTATTCTTTACCATTTTAGCCATTGGTAATGCTATGGATATTCGACCGGGAGAAATGATCGGAACCATTCAAGAAAGCCCTTACAGCCAGATGTTTTTCTTCGAGGGAGGCTGGGCAGACCCCAATAACTTCTTCAAGCAATTTTTCAGTGGGGCCTTATTAGCCATTGTAATGACTGGGCTTGATCAGGATATGATGCAAAAGAACCTTTCCTGTCGTAATCTATGGGATGCCCAAAAGAATATGCTTACTTTCTGTATCATTTTGGTCTTCGCCAATTTACTTTTCCTAGGCCTAGGTGCTTTACTTTATATTTATGCGGACTTTATTAATCTGGCTATTCCAGCAAAAACGGATACGCTTTATCCGCTGATCGCCCTAGAATATCTTCCTCCATATATTAGCGTGCTCTTTTTACTTGGCTTGATCGCCGCTGCCTATTCGAGTGCAGATTCGGCAATG
>JBCDIO010000544.1:0-3646 GCA_038748815.1 Bacteroidota bacterium | reverse complement strand
CTGTCACGCAAGAAGGAATATTTTGTTGAAAGGTTTACACCGTGAAATGATTCGCTGCCAACCCCATTCCTTCCACCCCCCAACTAATGCAGATTTTCATGAAACGAATTAGCTTACTCTTCGCCTTCACCTGCCTCGTGTATGCGTCTATGCTAGGCCAAATGATTTCCGGAATTGATACCCTCTATGGGAATGAATGGATCAATTTTGACCAAACTTATTATCGATTTCAGCTAGCGGAAGATGGAATCTATCGAATCGACGGATCGACCCTTAACTCAATCGTTCCTCCTGGAACAACTGCCGACCAATTGAGACTCTTCTATTTCGGAGAAGAAATTCCGATCTACACAACCACAACGACAGGAATCAATTCCAATGATTATATTGAATTCTTCGGTCAGCGAAATCGTACGGAACTCGATCAGTACCTTTTCAAAGATCCAGACTTACATTTTCATCCCGACTACAGCCTATTTACGGATACCAGTTCATATTACCTCACTTGGACCAATAGCACTTCCAACCAACGATACGATGTAGTACAAAACGATTTAAATAACTTACCACCGGCTGAATCGTATCTATGGTACGATAACTATACGCGCTTCACGGAAGCGTCTGTCAAAAAATCGGTTAACATTGGAGGAGCCAATGTGCAAAACTCTGTCTTTGCGGATGCTGAAGGATTTTGTGATGGTTTTTTTGGCGGAACCTTAAAAAATAAACAGATCAATTTCCAAGAGGTCTACCCTAATGGTCCGGAAGCACATATGACCGTTCGATACGCTGCCCGTTCTGGCGATCACCATCAGCAGATTTATGTAAACGGTACCCTTTACGTAGAAGATATTTTCACCGGCTATGTTGGCCGGGTAACAGAATTTGACGTTCCGGCAGAAGAATGCCTTCCCAGTACTACCTTCACCATTGAAGGAATTGCAAATTCTGCCGATAAACAGACTATTTCTGTAATACATACCAGCTATCCACGTACCATGAATATGCTAGGGCTGGGGCATTTCCAATTCGATCTGGAAGCTTCTATCGATAAGAAATACTATGAGTTTGAGAATTTCCTCAACGATGGGGTTGCTCCTATCCTTTACGATATTACCAACACCTACAAACTAGAAACCTCTCTAGAAAACGGAATTGTCAAGTTTGTGGTTCCTCCTTCCTTGGAGGAACGCACCATTGTTGTTCTCAATCCTATCAGCGGATTCAAAACGCCTTCTGCACCGGAGGAAATGAATTTTATCGATTATACCTTAGAAGACGCCGAATTTGTCATTCTGACTAATCCCACTCTGCGTGAAGGATCTACCGATTGGGTAGCAGAATACGCTCAATATCGAAGTCAAGAGTCTCCAACAACGTATACGACTTATATCGTACACATCGATGATATCTATGATCAGTTTGGGTATGGAGTAGTAAGACACAGTCAATCCGTTCGCAATTTTGCGCATTATGTCGATCGAGAATGGACCGACCTACAATACTTTTTCTTAATTGGTAAAGGTCGAGAATACAAAGATGTTCGTCTAGATTGGCAGGTCCAACAAAATTACAATTCGACCTTTTTTATTCCAACGTACGGACACCCCGGGTCCGATCATATGATGTTTGCCAATAACTTATCTGCACTACCTATTGTTCCCGTTGGAAGATTGGCAGCAAAGAATTCAGAGGAAGTAAGAATTTACTTAGAGAAAGTTAAGCAATTTGAAAATCAGGATAACCTTAATCAAACCTTCGCAGACCGGGCGTGGATGAAACGCGTGATGCATCTAGGCGGCGGGGGTGATGGCTTTGAGCAGAATCAAATTCGAACCTCCCTGCGTGGGATGGAAGACATCATTGAACAAAATCGCTACGGTGGAGAAGTAACTTCATTCTTTAAAACCAGCACTGATCCTATTGAAACCTCTCAATCAGCGGCACTTAAGAATGAAATTAATAACGGGGTCTCTATTTTAACATTCTTTGGCCACTCTAGTCCCAATATCTTCGATTTCAACTTTGATGATCCCAATTCTTACGAAAATACAGGGCGCTATCCATTACTATTTTCCATGGGATGCTTTTCCGGAAATTGTCACACCGACAATACCGGTATTGGAGAGCGATTTATCCTAGAAGATCAAAAAGGAGCAGTTGCTTATGTAGGGTCTACCGGATATGGTTTTATATCGGCCCTAGATGTTTTTGGCGATGAATTTTACACCCTCGCCGGAACCACTTTATACGGAGAAACAATCGGTAAACTGATCTATGAATCCAGTAAAGTATTGGATGGCTCCCCCGTGGTTGGTGAATCAGAACTAGCCCAACAAACAACCTACCAGGGGGATCCTGCCTTGCGGCTATACCCACAACCAGGGCCTGATTATGTAGTCGATAATCGTTCGGTTTCGTTTAATCCAAGCCTACTAAACTTACAGGTAGATAGCTTCGATTTAAATTTTACCATAGGTAATATTGGACGGCATATTCCAGACACCTCTTTTACCATTAAAGTGGAGCAACAACTGCCCAATGGGCAAAGACTAGCACTCATTGAGCAAGAAATAGAAGCTCCAGCTTTTAGTCGGGACATGACACTACGACTACCCATGCAGGGTCCAGAAGCTATTGGTTTCAATCGCTTTTTTATCGAGGTAGACGTGTTGGACGAGATCAGTGAATTGCCTTTGGTCGCCGAGTCTAATAATCGTCTTACCGACAATAGTGGACAGGAAGGCATTGGGGTATTCATTGTATCGAATGATATTCGACCAATATACCCACCCGAGTTTAGCATCGTATCTGACCCTTCGTTTAGCTTAAAAGCTTCTTCTTTAAATGCCTTTGCCGAAGAACAAACCTTCCTTATTCAATTAGACACCAGTGCTACATTCAGTACACCGATTGCCACGGGTACGGCTCAACAAATAGGGGGTGTTTTTCAATGGAAACCATCCATCACCCTTGAGAATGAGCGAGTGTACTACTGGCGCGTAAGCCCAGAAGATGTTGATAACATTGGCTATCGTTGGCAGAATAGCTCTTTTGTTTACGTAGAAGACGGGCCCAATGGTTGGAACCAATCTCACTATTATCAATTCGAGAAAGATGAATTGGTAAATATGGAGCTACTGCCAACCACTCGTCGATTAGACTTTATTGATGATATTATCGATATCAAAACCCGGAATGTGGTCCTTGATTTTCCTGCTTTGATACCGAGATATTATCGGGGTTCAATTTCTCAGTTAGCATATGCCAGTTCATCAATGACTAACTCTGTCCCAGCTGGTTTGTTGATCGGTGTTTTAGATACTATCAATGTAGAGCCACTCCTGCTAGGTAGTATGGGGCCTGTAGGAAGCGATTTTGGAGGAGCAAATCAAAAAGGCTGGCTGTTTAAAACAGATACAGAAGCACAACGAGCGGAGGTTATCAACTTTCTGGAAAACGAAGTTCCAGATCGACACTACGTGGTCTTTATGACCGTTCAGCGTTCTGAAACGGATACTTATCTCCCCGAAGAATGGGCGCAGGATTCTGTTAATCTTGGCACCAATATCTTTCAGGTTCTAGAAAGTCAGGGTGCCAACATGATTCGCTCCTTGGAAACTTTGGGCCCCCTACCTTATTCTCG
>JBCDIO010000543.1:0-3646 GCA_038748815.1 Bacteroidota bacterium | reverse complement strand
CTTAGATCGCGATGAAACCCTCCTTTGGACGGGACAACCTAAGCCCGGTATTCTTTTTCGCAACACGGACTTTTTTGTTATTCCCTTTAGTTTGTTTTGGTTGGCTTTCGCTTTATTCTGGACCTATCTGGCCCTCGGAACGGGCGACTTTTTTGGAGAAAAAGGGCTGCCCATCCTGGCTTGGTTTGGCGTGCCGTTTATCATGGTCGGAATTGTGTTGGCCTTTGCCCGATTTCCTTTAGATGCCCGGTTTCGAGAAAAGACGGTATACGGATTGACGGAGCATAGGATACTCGTAAAATCGGGGCTTTTTTCGGAGGTGTTTCAATCCTATGAATTGAATGAATTGGGTCCTTTGAGAATGCGGGAAGGGAAGAACGGTTTTGGAACGATTGCTTTAATAGGAGGGGATGAATCGATGCTGACCAGTTCGGGCCTCGATTGGTGGCCCGGCTCCAAGCCGGTTGCTCATTTGGATATGATTCCCAATGTTCAAACGGTCTATCAACAAATACTTTATTTACAAAAAGAGCAATAAAGAAAAGCTTCCCGTTATGAAAATCCTATTATCCTCATATGCATATTGGGGCTTGATCCTCTTGGTCGGACTTGCTTGTCAGGGAACCTCCAATGTTACACAAGAGGCCTCTCCTAAACGACCAACGGTGGTCTTCAAATCCATGATCCGGAGCATGTTTCAAGACGCGGAGGGCGGTTATTGGATCGGTTCTCACAAGGAGGGCTTAGCGCATATTAAAGATGGGGTGTTTCGCTATTACATCAAAGAGGATGGATTACCAAGCAATCAAATTCGCCGAATTCAAACGGATCGAGCGGGGCATATCTGGTTGGAGACGGCAGCGGGGATTAGCGAATTTGATGGTAAGACATTCATAAATCATCAAGCGGCCAAGGCGTATAAAGTGCTAGGAGAAGAACAAGTCCCGATCAACATGATGATCGGAGATAATCTATGGTTTGGTGGAGGAGATGCCAATGGGGCGCTCCGTTGGGACGGCCAAGAGCTGGTTCGTTGGCGTTTTCCGGTGCCTGAGCACTATCCGAACTATGATGAAAACGGCCATCACCCAACCTACGGCTACGATCCCTACGCAGTCTATGGACTTTATCAAACCCCTTCTGGTACTATTTGGTTAGGAACGTCTGGTAATGGCCTTTATCTCTTTAATGGAGAAGAATTAAAATGGATCAACGAAGGGGATTCGCTGGGGGTCGTTCGAGCGATCAAACCTTCTTCCAACGGAGATATTTGGTTTGGCAATAATGCCTTGGGAATCTATCGGACGGCGGCCGAAAAAAAGACCAGCAATTTTTCGGAAGAAACACGGCAAAAACCCGATGGGCTCTGGGGGGCTTTAGCCATGGAGACTGATCCGGCCGGTACTCTCTGGTTCGGTACCTTTGGGGATGGGGTGTGGTCGGTTTCTCTAGATTCCTTGACCTCCGATTTCACCAATCTACATCGCTACACAACCTTAGAGGGGCTACAGACGGATTGTGTGTCCTCTATGCTGTTGAACGATCGGTCCCAATTACTTTTGGGGACCTGTGAGGGCCAGGTAATCCTTTATGATGGCCATCGGTTTAGTCCATTCTGGTAGAATAATCCTTTAACCCACTTCCCTGCGGGTATAGAACCCAGATTCCTACCATTTATTCCTTGTCTTGTACTAGAGGTAAACAGGTAATTGCCTACATCTTTGTTTGGAAATTCATTGGATCGAACCTCCCATTTTGAGGCTGGTTTTATTCTTAAAGAATCGTCAAAATATCATTCACCATGAAGTTCCAAATTTTATTGATTATCCTCTTTTTATGCCCTGTCTTGGGCCTTTGGGGCCAGTCGGACATAGAGGTAGTAGCAGAATTAGATAAACGCCCTGGCAATGTGGCCGTGAGTAAAGAAGGCCGGGTTTTTAGCACCATGCATCCATTGGGTAGTGCAACGATCCAACTGGTGGAGGTGACCAACGTCAACACCGTGGTACCTTTTCCCAGTATTGCCTACCAAAAAGCGGGAGCGCTCGCTACGATGGATCAGCTCGATACTCCGCTTGGGATTCGGATCGATAAGAACGATGTCCTCTGGATTATCGACATGGGGCAGAATGTGGGAGTCACGCGACTGTTTGGCTTTGATATTGCTACCCGGGAGGAGGTCTTTCGCCTTGATTTTCCAACGGATATCGCTCCGCCAGGAAGCTTCATCCAGGACTTAGCGGTGGATGAAAAGAATGGCTGGGTCTATCTGGCGGATATTGCTGACCCTGGCATTCTGGCCGTAGAACTGGCTACGAAAAAAGTGCGCCGCTTTAGCCACGAATCCGTTCTTGCGGAACCAGTAGATATGGTAATCGATGGTCAGCTCATTTACTTCGGAGGAGCTCCGGCCAGTGTGGCAGTCAATCCAATTACGCTCAGTGCAGATCGGGAAACCTTATACTACGGTGCGATGAGCGGAACGACCTGGTATCAGCTTTCGGCCAAGCTATTTCGTACGGGAAAGACGGATTACGAGATTGCACAATCGATCAAAGTAGTGGGGCCAAAACCCGTTTCCGATGGGGGCGCTACAGACGCTAAGGGTAATCACTACTTCACCAATATTCAGCATCATGGAGTTGACATTCTAACTAAGGTCGGAGACCTTCAGCCACTGGTGAGAGACCCACGGATCCTTTGGGCGGATAACGTAGCGCTGGATGGAAAGGGCTATCTCTACATTACGGTTAATCAGCTTCATAAATCTCCTGCCTTTACGGGCGGTGCCGATGAGGGCCGAGCTCCTTATTATATTCTGAAAGTTAAATTATAATTGAGAGAAGGCTTTTCTCTCCCAAAAATAAAACGTCCTATGCAAGCGATTGGATTTAAGACCTCCTTACCCATCGAAGAGGAGCAAAGCTTTATAGCCTTTAAGCAAACTAAGCCAAGTCCTCAAGGACATGATCTATTGATTAAGATTGAGGCTATTTCGGTCAATCCAGTAGACTTCAAAATTCGGCAAACGGCGGCCAAAGACACCACACTGGAAGCACCCAAAGTCATCGGTTGGGATGCTGTGGGCATTGTGGAGGCGGTTGGTGATCAGGTACAGCTTTTTCAAGTAGGAGATGCTGTGTTCTATGCAGGAGATCTGACTCGCCCGGGTAGTAATGCAGAATATCAACTCGTCGATGAACGTATCGTTGGGCGTAAGCCACAAAACCTAACCAATGCCGAGGCGGCAGCTATTCCTTTAACGGGCTTAACGGCCTACGAATCCCTGTTCGATCGTATTCGGATTGATCCTACCCGCGATGCGGGCAAAAGTGTGCTCATTCTCGCGGGAGCGGGTGGGGTAGGGTCTATCGCCATTCAACTGGCCAAAAAGCTAGGTAATCTGACCGTAATTGCTACGGCTTCCCGTCCAGAAACCCAAGCTTGGTGTGAGGAGATGGGGGCCGATTTTGTAGTGAATCATTACGAGTTGAGCAGTGAGCTAGCGCGGATTGGCCACGAGCAGGTAGATTACATCCTGGACTTCGTGAGCTTGAACGGCTATTGGGATACCTTGGCGGAGATTATCAAGCCCCAGGGACATATCGTTTCGATTACCGGCAGCTCAGATCCGCTGAATCTGTCG
>JBCDIO010000542.1:0-3652 GCA_038748815.1 Bacteroidota bacterium | reverse complement strand
GTGAGTTTCAAATATCTACATTCAGAGCGCTGGGCGATTCGAAACTTATCCTTTCATTTAGAAGCCGGGGAGAAATTAGCCTTAGTTGGAGAGAACGGTGCGGGTAAAACCACTTTGGTAAAGTTATTAGCTCGATTGTACGAACCAACGGAGGGCCGGATTCTCTTGGACGGTGTTGATCTTCGAGAATATGACCTCAAAGACCTGCGGGATGCAACCGGTATTATCTTTCAGGATTATCAGCGGTTTCAAATGAAAGTGGCCGAGAATATTGCGGTTGGAAATATTGCAGAACTGAGTGATACGGAGCGCATTGAAGAGGCTGCCCGAAAAAGCCTGGCGGACCCGGTTGTACAAGGCTTACCCGAAAAGTATGATCAAGTATTGGGAAAGCGCTTTCTTAACGGAGTCGAATTATCCGGTGGCCAGTGGCAGAAAGTCGCTTTAGCAAGGGCGTATATGCGGGATGCCGAGCTTTTGATCCTGGACGAACCTACTTCTGCTTTAGATGCTCGGGCTGAGCACGAGGTGTTCTTGCGTTTTGCGGATCTTATCGAGGGTAAATCCGCGGTTTTGATCTCGCATCGTTTTTCGACGGTTCGGATGGCGGATCGCATCTTATTTTTAGAGAACGGGCAATTATTAGAGCTCGGTTCCCACGAGGAGCTATTAGGCCAAGATGGTAAGTACGCAGAATTGTTCCATTTGCAAGCGGCGGGGTATCAGTAGGGGTAGTTTTTTTAGTTGCTTTAATTTGCCCCTTGATTTTTAATTGCAATTTAATGTTTATTTGGCTTTGAAACCATCCACTTTGGGTGTTTGGTTAGTGTCTATTTTTGTAAGTAATTGATTAATAGTGTTTTATTAGCATGCAACCAAAGTCGTCTGATGACTGCAGTCGTCAGGCGACTTGAAAAACGATTTGCCCCCTGGAAAAATCCAATTTACCCTACTTATTGAGCCCAAAAGCAATCGCCCGCTACGAATTAAATTCCGTAACGGGCGATTGCTTTTCCATAAGTGATCGGCTTACTGCCGAATTACCCCGACCGGCATCTTTGTATCGTATTGACCCTTGATAACCGGCGATTGGCGATTACCAGTGTATTTGCGTACGTTGTCGTTGACGTAGTCAAATAACTCCTGAACCGAAACGACCCCATCGCCGTCTAAGTTGGCCTCGCCTTTTAAACCGCGAATCAAGAAATGGCTAAATACACCCTGACGAAGACCACTCGATTCCAGAGAAGTCTCCTCGGATTTAGAGGACATGATCAAAGCCGTGCCGGCTTCGGCTTGAGCCAGCGTTTTATAATAGTTATCGAGTACCCCTTTCACCTCGCCGCTACGCATAGCCAATAGGCTACCGGAGTGACAAGCGTCAGCAATGCACAATTTGTACTTAGCGGGGCTATTGGAAAGGATCGTATTGATCTCATCGTGCTCTAAACGATTGTTGAAGCCATCAAAGTCAATCGGTAAAAAGGCACCCCGTAGCCCGTGTCCGGAGTAGTATAAGAAGACCAAATCGTTTGGGCTTGCTTGTAAGAAAACTTCTTCCATGGCCGTTTTGATCCGATCCTTAGTAGCATCTTCATCGATCAATAGGCGAATTTGCTCGTCTGGTAAAGCCCCTCCTTCAGGACTCTTCAAAAAGGCAAACATTCGGTATGCATCATCGTCGGTATAGCGGAGCGTTGGCATATGATTGTAAGAAGCAACACCAACTACGACGGCCCAAATTTTGATATTAGGGTTGGTCTTTAATGGAGCTACCGCAATTTGCTCTTCTTTCTTAGGCTCCGTTTCGCCCATATAAGTACCGGTATTCCAGAAGCCACTAACCTGTGTTCCGTCCAGTAAATACAAGGTTCCTTGACCATCGAACTGACCCCCGACCCAGTTTCCTGAGTACCGTTCACCGTTGGTATAGTCGACTACTCCTTGTCCGTGCGCTTTCCCATCCACGAAGGATCCGGTATAGCGAGAACCATCTTGCCCGGATACATAGGTACCACGCCCATTCTGGCAGTTACCAGAAACGCAGCCCACGGAGCTGCCCGATGCGGGTTGCCCAATGTAAGTACCTTCCTCCCAGACGCCGTTGACACGATTGCCATTAGCTAAGAATAAGGTGCCTTCACCGTCTTTCTGGCCTTCTTTAAACTGACCAACGTATTTCTGGCCATCGACATCGAAGAACGTTCCTTGACCGTTTGGCTTTCCACTCGCGAATTGCCCCTCGTAGCGGCTACCGTCCGCATAAGCAAAAGATCCTGTGCCTTGATCGCAGTCACCGCTTACGCAACCCGATTGAATATCGACTTCCTCCGTCTCGGCAACGGTCTCCGGGAAGATATGCTCGATGATATTTCCACTGGCATCAATGGGTTGTCCCATTCGCCATTGTCCAGACCATTGAGTGCCGTTTGCCAAGGTCTTGATACCGCGCCCATGTGGGTAGCGATGCTCCCAATTTCCTTGGTATTTACTACCATCTGAGTACTGGCAGACTCCAACTCCGTGAATTTCTCCGTCTTTAAAATCGCCGGTATAAATAGCCCCACTGGGGTAAATATAAATTCCGCGTCCATTCTTACAATTACCCGAAATGCAACCAATTTGTTGTTCCTCTTGCTCTGGAGGGGCTGGTGCGGCCTGCACCGCAGGTACGGGCTCTTCTTCCAGCGCAGCTACTTCAGCTTGCGGCTCTTCGTACGGTTTTCCCTGCCGCCATTCGCCTCGACGTTGGGTTCCGTCGGGAAAGGTTTTAATTCCATTTCCTTCTGGATAACTGTTGGTCCATTCACCCTGGTATTTGCTCCCGTCCGAATAGTAACAAGAGCCAATACCATCCATCTTTCCGTCTTTGAATTGACCGATGTATTTAGCTCCGCTGGGGAAAAGGTAGATTCCGGTTCCGTTTCGACAATCCCCCTGTAAGCATTGCGCCTGCACAAAGGCCGTGAAGAACAGTAGACCGGTAATCGAAAGAAATAATCGCTTCATAAGATCCGCGTAAAGTTTTAGAGTGGTGTTCAAGATGGCGTATATATAAATAAGGTCTCAAAATATAGGAAATGTTTTAAATCGAGAGACCTCGGCCGTGAATTGGAACGGACTTGGTTTTTAGAAAAGTATCTAAAAGCCCAAAAAAGGGCAGCCAAACCCTGGCCACCCATGTTATGGATCATTAAGCATGAAATTGTCTCACTATCGGATTACCCCGACCGGCATCGATCGGTCAAAGGATCCGGATAGGGTTGGAGTTTGGGCATTGGCCGTGTAACCCCGCACCCGATTGTATACGTAATCGAAGAGTTCCTCGATGGTCAGAATCTTATTGCCATTGTAATCGGCCTTCCCCTTTAATCCTTCAATGAGGAAGTAGCTGAAAACACCCGAGCGAAGGCCAGCATCTTCCAGGGAATATTCTTCCCGCTTCGAAGACATCATCAAGGCAATCCCTCCCTCGGAATTAGCAAAGGCGTCGTAGTATTTTGTCAGGGCGTCTTGCACCGGAACTTTGGCGGCCAGCAGGCTACCGGAATGGCAAGCATCAGCAATCACCAACTTGTGGCGAGCTTTGCTCTCTTTCATGATTTCTGTTATTTCTTCGTGGGCAATTCGTCGATTGTAGCCATCGTAATCG
>JBCDIO010000541.1:0-3653 GCA_038748815.1 Bacteroidota bacterium | reverse complement strand
GCCAACCAGGCTTCGAAAGTTTGGGAGTGCTGTTGTGCTAACTGGCCCGCGGAACCCGAAGGACCTCGAAAAACAATGGGGCATTTGAATTCTCCGGCAGATTGAGACAGGGTCTTAGCGGCATTGTTAACGATTTGGTCAAATGCCAAAACCGCAAAGTTCCAAGTCATGAATTCTACGATCGGACGCAGGCCATTCATAGCTGCTCCTACCCCGATACCAGCGAATCCTAGTTCCGCGATTGGGGTATCGATCACGCGCTTTGGACCGAATTCGTCCAGCATGCCTTTACTTACCTTATAGGCGCCGTTATACTCAGCGACTTCCTCTCCCATGAGAAATACGGTGTCATCTCGGCGCATCTCCTCGGACATGGCCTCATTCAAAGCATCGCGTAAAGCTAATTCTCTTGACATATACTCTTATGATTTCAGTTATTGACGCGCTTTCAAGTGGCTAGAAAGCGGAAGCAAAAATAAGAAAAGTACGCAAGTCGCCAAGTTATTTATCAGGCAACCCGAGAGCACATACGGTCATAAAACACTTAACTGGGTAAGGCAGTTTTAAAAAGTAAAAAACCCCGGCTGGAAAGCCGGGGTCGATCAAACAATCGCTAAACTATACATTCTTACAGCGGACTTACTAGAAGATTCCTTGTTGGATCATGGCATCCGCTACTCGCACGAATCCGGCGATATTCGCACCACGTACGTAATCTACAGAGCCATCTGCCTGTTGGCCGTACTCCACACACTGTTGGTGAATATTCTTCATGATTTGGTGCAGACGTTGGTCTACTTCTTCCCGTTCCCAGAAAATACGCAAGCTGTTCTGGCTCATTTCTAATCCACTGGTAGCTACCCCCCCAGCGTTCGATGCTTTACCGGGTGCATAAAGAATAGTAGCCTCCTTGAAGAGCTCAATGGCTTCCGGAGTACAAGGCATATTAGCACCTTCAGCTACACCAAGACAGTTGTTATTAATGAGTGCCTTGGCATCCGCTACTTCTAATTCATTCTGAGTGGCACAGGGAAAGGCAAGATCACAATCAATCGCCCAGGGCCGCTTCCCCTCCAGGTACTCTACCCCATATTCTTGTGCGTATTCTTTGATACGGCCTCTACGCTCATTTTTTAATTCTTTGATCCACGCCAATTTTTCTGCGGTAATACCTTCGGGATCAAAAATAGTACCAGAAGAATCCGACATGGCGTGTACCGTACCCCCAAGTTGTATGATTTTCTCAGCGGTAAACTGAGCTACGTTCCCAGAACCAGAAATAATACAACGCTGGCCCGTTAGACTCTTTCCTTGGTGTTTGAGCATTTCTTCCATGAAATAAACGCAGCCGTAACCCGTTGCTTCCGGACGAATGCGGGAACCTCCCGAAGCGAATCCTTTTCCGGTAAAAACACCCGTATGTTCATTGCTGATTTTCTTGTACGCTCCGAACATAAAGCCCACCTCTCTCCCACCTACGCCAATATCACCCGCGGGAACATCTACATCAGCTCCAATATGACGATATAGTTCAAGCATAAAAGCTTGGCAGAAGCGCATTACTTCTCTTTCTGATTTACCCTTTGGATTAAAGTCGGATCCTCCTTTTCCGCCCCCCATTGGTAGGGTTGTCAAACTATTCTTGAAAATTTGCTCGAAACCTAAAAATTTAAGAATACTTAGGTTTACGCTGGGATGGAATCGAAGACCACCTTTGTAGGGTCCAATCGCATTGTTAAATTGGACTCGGTAGCCACGATTTACTTGCACCTGGCCAGCATCATCAACCCAGGTCACCCGAAAAGACACCACGCGATCTGGTTCAATAAGGCGTTCCATAAGACCATAACCTTGGTACTTCGGATTATCAGCAATGAAAGGTAAGACGATCTCCGCCACTTCATGGACGGCTTGGTTAAATTCCGGCTGGTGCGGATTACGCTCGTGCAGTTGATTCATAAATTGATCAACCAGCAGACCGTTTGAATGGGTTGCTACATTCATGGTTGGTTATATTTGGTAAAAGGCAAAACCTGTGGTTAGCAGGTAAAAAGATGCCCCAAAAGTAGGCTAATTCCTCTTCCGGGGCATCTTTTTTTACTCAAAAAATGATCAAACTGTCCGGTTAACCGGTTTTTCTTAAATAGCTTGGTGATTAAATGGTTGTACTACCATTTCCGAAACGACACCCGATAGGGGTTGTTGGCACAAGAACCACACTGCTTTCGCAGCTTCCTTGGAAGTGATAAATTTATCTCGGTTGACCCGCAAATCGATATCATCCCAAAAAGGAGAATCAACACCGCCTAGATATATGTTTGTCATACGAACATTGGTTCGTTTTAGCTCTTCCCGCACGCTCTTAATTAGACCATTTAAGCCATACTTAGAGGCACTGTAAGCAGCTGCACCGGCCATTGGAGTTTTTCCTAAAACGCCTGGGATATTTATAATCAAGCCTTTCTTTTGCTCCTTCATTCCGGGCAGAAATGCCTTCAACAGGTTAAAAGGACCTTTCAAGTTAGCATCAATCGTTTGATCAAAATCTTCGAAGCTCAATTTTTCAATTGGCTTTATAATCCCAATTCCCGCCGCGTTTACTAAGATGTCCAAAGCACCAACCCGTCCGTGAATTTGGTCAGCTACCCTTTGTACGGCCTGACCATTGGAAATATCTAATTGAAACACATTTTCAGAGGCAATTTGATGTTTCTGTGCTACGGCTTGTAATTTGGTTACATCTCGACCGGTTATAAATACCTGTGCTTTGTTGTTTTGGATCAGTCGAGTTACCTCGTCACCGATCCCACCCGTTGCACCTACAACCAATACTTTTTTATTCTGTAATAATTCCATTTTCTATTGGCTGCTCTTTTATTTACTATGAATAGATGCTAGAAACTCGTTACGAACGTGCTCATTCAGGAATTTACCACTGTATTCTGTAGTAACTGTAGAGCTTTCTTGTTGTTCCACTCCACGTGCCATGACACACATATGCTTAGCATCAATGTATACGGCAACATCATCCGTTTCTAGAATGCGTTTTAGTTCTTCCGCAATTTGGACGGTGAGCCTCTCTTGAACCTGAGGTCGACGACTGAAGTAGTTTACAATTCGATTGATTTTTGAAAGCCCAATTACTTTACCAGAAGAAATGTACGCTACATGCGCGTGCCCATAGATTGGCAGAAAATGATGTTCACAATTAGACTGTACCAAAATATCCTTTTCGATAAGCATATTGCGGTACTGATACTTATTGTCAAAGAGCTTAACGGAGGGATAATTTTTAGGATTAAGGCCAGAAAAAATCTCCTTCACATACATTTTTGCTACTCGCTTGGGTGTGCCACTTAGGCTATCATCCGTCAAATCGAGCCCTAAAATATCCATGATTTCTTTGAAGTGCGCTTCAATACGGACCATTTTTTCTTCGTCTGACAAATCGAAGGCGTCCTCTCGCATGGGTGTATCGTAAGAAGTTCCTACATGGTTATCCCCTATTTCTTCGTAGTCGTGCATACCATGCTGATTTACACCGTCTCGAATGGTTCCATTATTCATGTTCATGCCGAAGTAATTTTATCTTTTTGGTTAAATTGGTCCTTAAGTTGGACCGCTATTACAAACATAGGCACAGGGCCTTTGTT
>JBCDIO010000540.1:0-3660 GCA_038748815.1 Bacteroidota bacterium | reverse complement strand
GGAGGATCAACGGGGCGATAGGCTAATTCAACATCAACAGAGTGGCCCTGTTGGGCTCGGATAAGATTTACTTCTTCAGGATGGAAAGCGAAGCGCTTTTTATTATTTGTAGCTACAATTTCTTCCAGGCGGAAACGATCAATAGAGGGATCTTTCGTTTGTAGGTGCGCTAAAAGGTCAGAAACGGAGGTCCAACCTTGTTCGTCTAGCTGTAGTCCTCCTAATTCGGGCTGATGCCGCAAAAGAAGGCTCATATATTTACTTATTTGTTGGTTATTCATGTCCTAACAACCAATCTCAAGTCGGCAGAAGTTCCCTAAGCGGCCAGAAGTTCAAAGTGCTCAGGTTCTAGTAAATGTTCCGCAAATCCTTCTGGAAACAAGCCAGATTCTTGCAGGGTCTCCCGAAAGTTGGTTAGTTCTCCACTCAGTGAGTAATAAAAAATAAAAGACAACTCCTTCCGAGAAAGGACCGATCGGAAAATACCCAGAAAAAAATCTTGGTCGAGTTCTTCATCCATTATATACCCCAAAATAAACTGAACGGTCTTCATGTAAACTTCTAATTGAGGGCGTGGATATTGAAAAAAATCGGTACAGAAAGCCTTGATATCGATCGGTAGTCCTCCATTCTTTTGGGTTTCTTCCCGAAAATTATAAGCGAAGAACTCCGTGTACAACTCGGTGACTCCCATTCGTCCCGAGCGCTGTACCTTACGGTCTTGCCCAGAAAAGATCATGAGGGTGAAATTTTCCAGATTTTCAAAATGGATATTTAGCAGTTGAAAGAAATTCTGTTTTCGAACCTGTAATTCGTTGTTGTAGGGCTTAGGAACGCCCTCAACAATGCTTAGGTCATTCTCAGATAATTTGTCGATAATTTCTAATAGTGCCAATCGAATTTTATTAAATCCAATCTCAACTTGATCATAGGCCAGCAAGCCTTGGTTAGCAATTCGATTCAGATCATTGAACTGGCCCTTGAGCCCCATCAGTTCATTAGAAAAGAGTGAATCCTTTTTCAGACTAGATTCCAGGGATTGAAATCCGTAGTTAAGCCCTAGAGCAATCCGTTCTTTCAGTTGTTGTTTAATCTTTTCAAATTCCATGCTGCTCGATTTTAACTTGGTTACCGCAAAGGTAGTAAGGCGTGCCCTCCCCTAGCGGTTGAAACTTCGAGAGGCGTGCGAACCAGTCTTTCCTCGATCAGCTCCCAAAAAAGAATTTTCCCTTTACGTGGATTCGTAAGATCCTGTTCGTGGAAAATAACAACAGCCAACGAATTACTTTCATCATCAAACAGTACATCTTCTGGTAAAGCACCAGGAAATCCGTATTCCTTCCCAAGGGTTTCTAACTCACCCGTTTCCCGGATACGGACCAAACTCATCGAACTGAACATACGCCCGGGGACAAACCCTAATGATTTAGGTAGGTAGCTACGTCGCATATTGACTGCTGCGGCAAACTGTCCGTCGGGGCTTAAAGCCATTCCCTCGGGGCTTAGACCAACTTTCGCCTTGCCTACTACCACTGGAGCCTCGTTCTCGAGACATCGCACGGAAACCAAGTGCCCCTTTTTATTGAGTACAAACCCCGTCGATCCTTCTCCCCAACCGACATCCGTTAAGACAAAAAAGTCTCCTCCTGGGTGCCACTCTCCCTCACTCCAGCAAATAGCAACTTCCACTGGGCTATCGACGGGTTTGATATTCCAGCGGTCCAATTGCCGAACTAGAGTAGCCAACATTAGATGGGTATTATTCAAATTGAGGACTAACAAATTCTTCCGAGGATGAAAGAAAAGAGCATTGACTTGGCTACCCGCCGGAGCCTCTGGCCAAAGGGAGGACAAACCAACGGAGCCCGCAGACTGTAGCATTCCAGTGGAATCTATTTTCCATAGGCGAATCTCTTTATTTTCTTCCGTAGAGGCGACTGCTAAGACTTGACGATTAGAATTCCAGGTAGGCCCCTGCACATTAGAACCCGCGGGCCGAATATCTTGTTTAGATGTTAATTGCGCTCCATCCCATTGTACCATCTGCAGGCTTTGGCCTTCCGGAAATTCTTCCCAAACATCCGTCATTTGCTCCACCTCAGATGGCACTTGGCCTTTTGTTTCTGCTACTGAAATTAATTGATGATCTGGATGCCAGGCAAGAATAGAGGGCCAGGATATGACCGAGTTACTGACTGCCAAGGAAGCACTTTGTTTTTGTTCGCCATCTTGGTAGGTAAAGACCAAAAGACTATCTTCCAAACCGGCAAGCTGATTAAGGATTCCATCTGCGTAGGCGGTCCCAATCATGTCAGCGTCACAAGCTAGGGCAAAGCTTCCGGTGAAAGTAGAGGCTTGGTCTTCGGCGGTAGGTGTTTCCGGAATCCGGGAAAGCCCATCCCAGAAAATGTATACGACAGAGGCAATACCGATTAGGAGAGCTAGAACGGTTAAAAAAGTTCTCAATAACTGCATAGGTCATCTTTCCGAGAAAGATACCAAATTCAGGGTTCATTTAGGCAAAATGCATTGACCAGTCGTATGCGTCCTCCACTTCTTCAAAGATTCGAACGGGGAATTGACTTCCTATTGCCAGAAAAGTCCGAGCTGCCGCTTCGTTAATCCCTGCATTGACATACAAGGCCAGCGAGTTTATAAGCCCCGTATCCAATAGAGATTGAACTCCTGCAAAGGTAATAGAGTGCGAAACATTATGGTGATAGATCATAGGCCGACAAGGAACCGACTCAGCAATCACACTCAGTAGATCCAAGACGCCCTCTTCTGTGATTTCAATGTCACTCTTTGGATGAAAAGATAAAATGCCAGTGTCACTCTGAAAAATGGGTCCGACCGAAGTCATCAACGTTAGCTCTTCAAATTTTTCCAAAACGCTACTTTATGGTGTATACCTTGATTTATTCAATTACTGTACTTTTTCAAAAAATGTAATTGAATACAGCATGAGGATGACATTACTACGTGAAACTTGACAAAACTGCACACTGCTCCCCCTTACCGGCTTCATACGCCTTAATAGGCAAGAGGGGCATGGCTCGCATGCAACCATAAAGGATTACCTATCGCACGTCGCTGTCGTGGCACTGTTTCCACTGAGCTAGATATGGTAACCAGCCCTGCAAAGCACAGTCGGGGAAAGAATAACGAGCACCAACAACCGTTGTCTCATCGGCAACCATTTGCTCCGCCGCCAAGGCGCTAACCAATCCAATGCAGAAACCAACGGTGACCAGCCACGGCCGGATAATTCTCTAATCGAAACATGTAATACGCCCCCCTAGCGAATAGAGAATCTGGCCACGAGATAACCTGCACGGGTGGCTAGAACCGCCACGGTTCTTCACCAATGGCAACCCTATCGAAAGAGTGTCTATTGTATAAACACTTTTACCCCTAAAAACAGGGAAAGGGGGTTTTCTGTTCATATAATGTAATCTTGCCTCAGCCCTCCCTCACCTGTCGGCGTTCGCTCGCTTGTGCTTGCTCTCGTTGTCGAGCCGCTGGCTTGTGCTCCATCGTCGTGAGAGCCCTTACTGTTGGCGGCGCTGGTGGTCCTGTTGTTGCTGTTGCTGTTGCTGTTGTTGTTGTTCGGTGGATGTTGTCGTTGTCGTTGTTGGTGGTGGTGGTGGTGGTGGTGTC
>JBCDIO010000539.1:0-3660 GCA_038748815.1 Bacteroidota bacterium | reverse complement strand
CCTACATTTCTAACCTTTTGGACGGGTTCTTTTTGCCCAGCTCCCATTACCTGCTCGCCTTCGTAGCTATAGCTACGAGTAATGGCGATGAAAAAACCACTTCGCTTTGGGTATATACCGCCAGTAGTTATTGGACGACCTGTCCAAAGGCAGCACAAGCTTCTGTGCTTTGAGCTGATAACCGCTGCAATTGTTGATCCCAATCGCCCATACTATCTTTTGCTGAAGTCAATACAGTCTCGATAATCGATAATTGGGAGGCAGCATCCCCCATCAATTTTCCACTTTGTAGACCTTCATTTAATTGGTCGAGATATTTTTGGTTTTCTAGCCACTCGGATGCCAGAAAGATTTGGAGCCGTTCTTCCAGAGAGGTGAGTTTGGGACCAAAAGATTTACAAGCCTTCCCAAGAGAGTCTAGCTTGACTAAGGTACCTTCCGAGAGTCCTTCTAGATCTAGAGGAGATACTTGGGCGGATGCGTAAGACGCTTTCCAATCCTTCATTGATTGATCCAATCGGTCTTGGAAGGCTTTTAGGTTAATTTGCTGTTCATTCCAAGCTTGGGTCGTGGCCTCGATGGATTCTCGGTACTGTTCAGTGCTACTGCACGCACCTAAAAAAAGAAAAATTGCCAGTAGAGTAAATCCTTGTGTTCTCATATTTATTCGCTTTTCGTTTAAGCGAAATTATTAATCTACTGGCAATAACCAGAACATTTTTTTGAATCTAGGAAGCTTCATTTAGCTCCGACCGTACTTATACCGCATTACTAGAGGAAAGTACGCCCGGATTTTCTACCTGATAAACCCCCAGTTCAACCCGACGCCAAAAAACCGAAGTTGGAACGGTGATCTCTTTTTCAGACTTTACCAAACGAATAACAATTCCAGTTGGTTTTTTCTGCAGAACTTGAACAGTGATGGAAGAATTCTCGGCTTTCATGGTATATGGACTTTTATAAATAAATAGGTTCAATTAGGAAGCACTACGCTCTCCGGGTAGCCATTGAAAACGCACGTACTTAATGGTTTTACCGGCTTCTAGATGCATCCCTTCGTAATATGTTTTTATAGAGAGCTCCTCCGTCGGGAGGGGCTTAGCATAAATATCGTCGTCGGCATATTGCAAAATGAAATCCGACTCTGTGTCTAATGTTTCCAGGGTAAATGCGTATAAATTTGGTTCGTCCGTTTTAAGGTGGATTAGTCCTCCGGGGCGCAAGATATTCCGATAAGCACGCAAAAAGGAGCTAGAAGTTAATCGCCGATTAGCCTTGCTCTTTCGCAAGAATGGGTCTGGGAAAGTAATCCAGATTTCATCGACTTCTCCCGGAGCAAAAAAGGCATCAATTTGCTCAATGCGGGTCCGTAGAAAAGCTACATTATCTAATGTATCTGCCAGAGCCACCCGAGCTCCTTTCCAAATTCTAGCCCCTTTGATATCTACCCCCAAAAAGTTACGTTGGGGGAACCGCCGGGCTAGCCCAACGGTGTATTCTCCACCGCCACATGCTAATTCTAAAGTGATTGGTTGCTCGTTCTTAAAGTGCCCTGTTTTCCATTGTCCTTTTAATTGAACCTCCATCCCATTGGCCCCTACTAGGATCGGCTGCTTGGGGGTGAAGTTTTCGTAGACGTTCGGAAAACTCAACAACTCCGCAAATTTTTGCAGTTTATTTCGCTTACTCATAAGTCCTAAATTATATAGCCTCGCATTTGTCTTTGTCGAAAGAGGCTGCAAAAATAGGCATTTACAAGCGGTTCTTAAATCAATGCCAGTACGACCGTAGCTGCTTTAGAGCAGTTATACCAACGGTTGTGCAAGAGACTAGTCCAAGAAGTATCAGGGAAAGTATAGTAGGCGAGCCCGCCTTATGCGTGATCGCATGGCGGAGCTAACGGTAGGAAGGAAACAGTAGCATTGATCCTTTCGTACGATAAAAATAGTAGCGTCCCACAAGTGTATCCTCTGATGACTTTCCTTAAAGTTAACAGACAAAGTCAAACTCCTTTGAAAACAAACCCGCGAGATTTAAATTTTGAACTTTATATTACGTTTGGATTTCAATCAGATGACAGAGGCTTATGAATTCAGTGCTCATTTCTCTGGAAAGGGGAACATTCGACGAACCTCTTGAGCGTACTTAGCGAGGAGCCTCTGTATATCTTCAATCAGATAGGGTTTCACCAAAAGATCGTTCATTCCATCTTTGAGATAGCCTTCCAAATCTTCTCGCACAGCGTTAGCCGTTAGAGCAATAATTACTGGGTACTGCGGATTTCGGTGCTGCGTCCGAATAACTTTAGTAGCCGCAACTCCATCCATTTTAGGCATCTGAATATCCATGAAGATTAAGTCGAACGATTCTTCACTTAATCGCTCCAATACGCGCTGCCCGTTGTCGACTAACGTCGCTTGGTATCCCAGACGGTTCAAGAGACTCCACATCACTTGCTGATTCACTTTATTATCCTCTGCTACCAAAATACGGAGGGGAAATTCTTCCGCAAAGGAGCTATCGATGGCCCAATTTTTAGGCGGAGTCGGAGGGGTGTCCGATTTTTCTTCTCCAATTATTATTTGCGTAAGGGCCTGCCACAAACCAACTTCCGTTATCGGTTTTCGAAGCAGTATGGAGTTAACATGTGTTTGCTCCTTACACTCGATAGACTCCAGTGAGGAGGAATAGATAAAGGGGGTCTTCAAGGCTTTCGGGTCCAATAAATGACAGATGGGTTCAGAGAGGAAAAGCAGATCAAATTGATTAATGTAGGTGTAATGGTCCGAAAGATTGTGGAGGTTCGCAAGCGTTTCATGTTGAATCTTCCAGGCATCCAGCGTGGTTTCAACTGTTTTTCGTTCAAACTCATTCTGCTCTAGAATTAGAACCCGTTTACCCCGGATTATCTGGGCTTCCAGGGTTGAAAAAATAGGCCCCCGATACGAAACCGATTCCCGCAAAGGCAGTATAAATGAAAACGTAGAACCTTGTCCCTGTTGACTGAAAACCGGCTCCATCTCCCCTCCCATCAAATCAACTAAACGTTTTGAGATACTCAAGCCTAAGCCAGTCCCCCCAGCAATACGAGTAGAGGATTCATCTACCTGGCGGAAAGCCTGGAATAACTCTTTGGTCTTATCCTCCGGTATTCCAATACCTGTATCCTTTACCTTAAATTGCATGAATAATTGTCCCCTTTGCTCCTTCCGAAACACTTCCAATAAAACCTCTCCCTGGTCGGTAAATTTTAGGGCATTGGATATAAGGTTTTGTAGAATTTGACGAGTTTTCAGCTTATCGAGTTCTACGGTAGTCGGCAGAGCTGGATCTATGAAATAACAAAATTGAATAGACTGTCTAAGTGCCCCCGGGTAGAATAATTGCACCACTTCTTCAATTAGCCTCCGGAGGTGGATTGGCTCGTCCATTAATTCCACCTTCCCCGATTCGATCTTACTAAAATCTAGGATATCATCAATAATTTTTAGTAGGCTGAGCCCACTCTCCTTAATCGTTTCTAGATAGACCCCCTGTTCTTTATTCACAGCTGTAGCACCTAGGAGTTGGACCATGCCTAGGATTCCGTTCATCGGCGTACGGATTTCGTGGCTCATATTTGCCAGAAAAAGGCTCTTTGCCTTATTTGCTTCTTCCGCT
>JBCDIO010000538.1:0-3666 GCA_038748815.1 Bacteroidota bacterium | reverse complement strand
GTCCTATTTTTTACAAATGGATGTAGGGATTGCCACCCTTTCAGATACCGAATATCACCGCTCTAAATCGGGTATCAAAGTCAAACAATATCTCAACAACGGTATTCCAGTGCTTTGCAATAAGCTTCCAGAGAATGATTGGCTGATTCAAGAAGGTTACAACGGTTATTTCTGTAATCACTGGCAAGAATTCCGGGATCGGCTCTCCGAATTTTGGCAGATGTCCGATGAGGAATATCGGCAATTTGCCAGGGCATCACGGGCCGGTGTTCCGGCTTTTGATCACGCTCAGTTCTGGCAAGTGATCTTAGCCACTCTAGAAAAATAATTCCATAATTTTTGCTCCCGCCTAGGTCTACGAGAGCTATCACCGTCTGCCTTTTTCAAAATCCCGTTGTCCACCGCCCCGACAGGAGCGCGCTTCTCTTGGTGGGAGCGCTTCCCTAGCTAAGTCTCGTAGACCTAAGGTACAGCCCCAAACTCGCATTTTGCTTCATCACTAGCACTTTATTTAGTTTATTTAGAAAAATTATGCCTTCCATGCAAGGATTTCTATCTAGCCGATGTCTGGGGAGAAAGACTAGGAAAAAGTACGCTTCCTACTTATTAATAGGCCGGTTTCTTCCTATCTTTTCCATTTGATCAACCAGAACAACTTTTGCGATCACTTTTTTGGTATTTACTGGGTATAAGTACCCTGATGCAGAGCTGCTCCTCCGAATCGGAGGAATCGGTACTCCGAATCGCGGCCGCGGCGAATATGCAGTTTGCTATGGCCGAATTGGTCGATTCCTTTACGGCCGCCACCCAGGTTCCTTGCCAACTCATCATTAGTTCTTCGGGTAAGCTAACCGCGCAGATCAAAGCTGGAGCTCCCTATGATATCTTTATCTCCGCCGATCTAAAATATCCGCAAGAAATAGAAAGTGCCGGCTTGGCACTAGCCCCTCCGGAAGTGTACGCTTACGGACGCCTAGTCCTATGGTCCACCAAGGCTAAATCGACTCCGAGTCTGGACCAATTACGGGACCCTAACTTACGCCATCTGGCCTTAGCTAATCCGCAAACCGCTCCCTACGGTCGGGCGGCCCGGGAGTATCTGGAGCAAGCTAATCTCTGGGAAGACCTGCAAAGCAAATGCGTGTTCGGAGAAAGCATTGCCCAAACCAATCAGTTTATTGTTTCACAGGCGGCGGAGCTGGGCTTCACGGCGATGTCGGTCGTCAAAGCCCCTAGTCAAGCCCAGCGGGGCCGGTGGATCGAAGTGCCCGATTCAACCTACAGGCCCATTTCTCAAGGGATCGTCCTTCTGCAAACCGAAAAAGACCCACAAGCCGCGCGGGACTTTCTTACCTTTATCCTTTCTTCGCAAGGGCAAACCATACTAGAAAGCTTCGGCTACCGCAGGCGACAATGAATTGGGAACCACTCATACTCACCTTTGAATTAGCGACCGTTACTACCCTGATCCTCTTGGTGGTCGGTATTCCACTGGCCTATTGGCTGGCGTTTACCCGCTGGCGTGGAAAAGCTGTTCTAGAAACATTGGTAAGTATGCCTTTGGTACTTCCTCCCACCGTTTTAGGCTTCTACTTTCTACTGGCTTTTAGCCCCAGCAATGCCTTTGGAGCCTGGCTCGACGAGTGGTTGGGGATTCAGCTCGTATTTTCCTTTACTGGTCTGGTCCTGGCTTCTGTCCTTTATAGCCTTCCCTTTATGGTGCACCCGATCCAGGCGGGACTAAGCGGCCTATCGCCCAGCTTGCGCGAAGCGGCTTACGTCTTGGGAAAATCCCGCTGGCAGACGCTTCGCTTAGTCTTGCTGCCCAATATCAAACCGGCTTTACTCTCGGGAGTCGTCTTATCCTTTGCGCATACGATTGGAGAATTTGGGGTTGTGCTCATGATCGGCGGGAATATTCCGGGACAGACCCGGGTAGCCTCCATTGCGATTTACGACGAGGTAGAAACCTTAAATTACGCGGCGGCCAATTTCTATTCGGGCGTGCTATTTGCCATCACCTTTGCCATTCTGTTATTGGTGTATCTCACCAATGGAGGGCTACAAAAACGCTTGTGGCCATGATCGAACTCCAAATCCAGAAAGAGTTGCAGGGGGCTAAGGGACCGTTCGTCTTAGAACTGGATCTAGCGATAAAATCGGGGCAATTCTGGACTATGTACGGTCCCTCGGGGGCGGGAAAAACGACCACGATTCGTATGCTGGCCGGTCTGATGAACCCAGATCGGGGGCGTATCGTGGTGCGTGGAGAAGTCTGGTACGACTCCGAGCAAAAGATTAACCGTTCGCCTCAGCAACGCAGCCTGGGCATGGTCTTTCAGGACTATGCCTTATTCCCACACCTCACCGTAGAGCAAAACCTGACCTTCGCCAGTCGCAATTCAGAAGAAAAAGGCCGAATTCCAGGCCTTATCGATCTCATGGAACTTGGCACCTTACGTAACCAAAAACCCGGACGATTATCCGGTGGGCAGCAACAGCGCGTCGCTTTGGCCCGCGCTTTAGTCCAGCAGCCTCCCCTCCTATTGCTCGACGAACCTCTTTCTGCCTTAGACCATAAAACGCGGGTACGCCTACAAGATTACCTTTTGGAAGCGCATCGCAAATACGAGCTCTGCACGATACTGGTGAGTCACGATTTGGGTGAAGTATTCAAACTTTCTGACCGGGTGGCTTTATTGGAGAATGGGAAAGTGCGACGGGTAGGGACTCCCGGTGAAGTCTTTTTAGGAGAGTCCGAAGAGCTCAGCTTACAAATAGTGGGTACCGTTCTGAGAATCGAAGAGCAAGGTCCAAATATCCAAATTAGAGTACAAATACAGGGATCTTTATGGCAAAGTACCCTACCTTTTGCGGACATAAAAGACCTACGGGTAGGCGACCGAGTGGTGCTGTATGCCGATCAGCAACACACCCAAATCCGAAAAGTATAGAGGAATAGGTTAAAACAAAGAGACTACATTTTACTAGGTGCTAAGCCCCTCCGTCCAAGCGCCTTTTCTGTAGCTCTTTTAATTCTAGGGTCTCTTCTACCTCATCGAGCAATTTTTTTTCCTTCAGTAATTCCTCCTTAAGGACTCTTTTCTTTTTGAGCTTCCGAATTTCATTTTCTAACTCATCTTCCTCCCATTTTGGATTCAGACCCAGAATTTCCAAATTTTCGGTTCCAAAAACCTTAAAGTAATGAATGCCAATGGCAATCCCCCAACTCAAGGCCAAGAGGATGACCGGAAGCATTTGATTTTTGGTATTGAAATACATGATAGCATAAAGCATACCCACCACACAAGCATAGGCAACGAAGTGGTAGAAGAAACCTTTTTTGGCTTTGACTCGTTTTTGGGCTACTTCGTAAATATCTTGTTCTTCCATACGATTGGGATTTGAATGACTGTTGGTTTGGATATCTTTTGGAGCGGCACCATGAACCTCACCGCTCCTCTTAATATACGAAGGCTTCCATATAAACCAATAAAAAATACCAACAGAGAACATCCGTCATCGGAGATTCATTGTTGATGGATTTTCATGGGTAGATGCTGATCAACCTTGTCGAGGTTCCAGAATAGATATAGAAGTAAGCTCTGACAGCACACTGTCTGGTATCATCTCTCCTGTGTATTTACACAAATTGCGCTATTTGTT
>JBCDIO010000537.1:0-3679 GCA_038748815.1 Bacteroidota bacterium | reverse complement strand
CCCTGAAAGGGATCAAAATAAATTGGCAATTTACTCAAGAACAAGCTCGTCAAAAACTGAATAGACGATATACTGCGGTAAATTCTTTAAACTCAAAATACGTGTAAACTTTTTGCACGGTGTATTTAGTACTTTGTAACTTAAATAAATGAATATTTTGACCGAGGCGTTTTTTGTTCAGATCAAGGCGTGCGCGTAACGACATGCTGGGCAAAAAGAACTCGTCAAAAAGGTTAGAAATGTAGATTACAATGTATTTAGTACCGGGTTTTATCTTGCTTATCCCGCCATTCTTCAAAAGGACGACGGCCCTCTTTGCCTAGCATCTGCTCACTGGGAAGCTGTCGCTGGGCGGGATCTAAAGCGATTTCTTCGTAGATAAACTGATCGTCAAAACCGGCGATATCCGCTGCATCCCGGTGGGTCGCAGCGTAGACCAAACGCTCTGGCCTAGCCCAATAGATAGCCCCTAAACACATTGGACAAGGTTCGCAAGAGCTGTAGATCGTGCAGCCAGTCAACTGGAAAGTATCGAGGTTTTTGCAAGCATCCCGAATGGCGACTACTTCCGCGTGGGCGGTAGGGTCACTCGAAGAAGGCACCCGGTTAAAGCCTTTCCCGACCACTTCTCCATCCTTGACAACAACGGCTCCAAAAGGTCCTCCCGCATTTTGTCGCATTCCTTCTAAAGCCAAGTCGATGGCCATTCTTAAATAAAATTGATCCTTATTCATCCGCGATTCTTTTAGCTTAAGCCGACTCACATTTGGCAAATCGGTGCAATTTCCCTTTTTTGAGGAATGGAAAGGGCATTTTCTGGCACTTAATACTTTGTAACCTAAAGCCAAGATGTTCTGAAATCTTAAGCAAAACAAACGATGGAACCATTTTTTACCAACGACGCCGTTGTCCTGGGGCTTTTACTAATCACCCTGGCTGCGGTATTTGCGACTTCGAGCAGTAAGAACCCAATATTTCAGCGGTTTTACCGGGTGGTTCCACCCTTGTTACTTTGCTATTTCTTACCCGCTTTACTACACTGGCCTCTGGGCTTAATATCCGGAGAGGAGTCTAAGCTTTATTTTGTGGCTTCCCGGTATTTACTACCCGCCAGTTTGGTTTTACTCTGTTTATCTATTGACTTCAAAGGCATTCTGAACCTAGGCCCCAAAGCCCTGATCATGTTCTTTGCCGCTACCTTGGGTATTGTGCTCGGCGGTCCCATTGCTTTGTTGGTGCTCACCTATTTCTTCCCCGATTTGGTTAACGTCACACCAGATGAATTGTGGCGGGGTCTTTCTACCGTGGCCGGAAGTTGGATTGGCGGCGGTGCCAACCAAACAGCGATGAAAGAGATTTTCGAGGTAGGAGATGATCTGTTTTCCACTATGATCGTCGTAGATGTGTTAGTAGCTAATATTTGGATGGGCTTCCTACTCTACGGAGCCAATATCTCCGAACGGATCGACCGTAGCTTGAAAGCCGATACTTCTGCGATTGAAGACCTTAAGAAGCGCGTCTCCGAATACCGATCCAATATCGAGCGGATACCCACTACTACCGATGTTTTCATTATGCTAGCGGTTGCCTTTGGGGCTGTGGCTTTATCGCATTGGGGAAAAGATACGATTGCCCCCAGTATCTCAGCCTACAATGACTCTACCAAACCCGTTTACGAATACCAGGAAGTAGTCGCATTGGGTGGTGACACCAGCTTAGTGCGCACCCTCGAAGCAGCAGAATACGAACGACTACAAACCCAGTTAGCCGCCGACGAGCAGGCTTATTTACGAGCGGATAGTACCGGAAATTACTTCCTGGCATCCGTCATTACTACTCCTGGGTACAAAAACGGGGTACTAGTGGAGAAAGGACTTAGTTCTTTAATGTCCGGGTTTTTCTGGCTGATTGTGATTGCCACGACCATTGGAGTCTTGCTCTCTTTCACCCGAGCCCGAGAGTTAGAGGGTGTCGGAGCTTCCCGCTGGGGAAGTGTATTTATCTACATTCTGGTGGCCACCATTGGGATGAAGATGAATATCGGCGAAATCCTCGGCAACCTGGGTTTATTTGCTATTGGTATCGTTTGGATGCTGGTCCATGTGATCATCTTACTTCTGACGGCCTACCTGATCAAGGCACCGTTCTTCTTCGTGGCGGTGGGTAGTCAAGCCAATGTAGGGGGTGCGGCCTCCGCACCGGTGGTAGCATCGGCTTTTAGTCCGGCTCTAGCTCCAGTGGGGGTTTTGATGGCCGTATTAGGATACGCCTTGGGCACCTATGGAGCGATTGTCTGCGCCTTATTAATGCAAGGAGTAGCCACCGGTTAATCAACCGTAGCCTCTTCCTCTTTCGGGGCAGAATACCACTTCTTCAAGGCCTGTTCCCCAATTTTACCTTGGGGCGTATAGTCTTTGGCGGGGTACCCTTCGTGCCCCCGCATATTGGGAAACCATTTCCAAAGGAATCCACCGTGCCAGAATGACTCCGGCCAGAAGGTGCGGAAGAGCCCTTCCAAGGCATTCGCCTGGGCTTGCTCGTTGATGGCGACTTGTTGGATCTTCCCCTCCAATTCCCAGGTATTGTAAGCGCAACCATCGACGCTTAGATAACCAAATTCGGTGAAGAGGATTGGTTTTTGTACGTCGTCGTAGAAGGCACGCATTTTCTTGACGGTGGGTTGCCAAGCGTCTACCAAATCGCTTACCGCGGGCGTCGGCTGATCAACCAAAGGAAAATAAGCGTTCACTCCTACGTAGTCCAGGGCATCCCAAAACGGCACCAATTCATATTCGTCCCAATTGGCGGCGTAAACAAGTTTACCAGAATACAGTTGTCGGACTTCCTTAATGAAGGCCCGCCAGAAAGACTCTCGCTGCTGCACACCCAATTTAAACTCGGTTCCAATGCAGAGAAGGTCCACTTTCTTTTGCTCGGCCATTTTTGCCATTGGTAATAAATAATCCCGATAATCTTGCTCCCATTGCTCCCATTCTGCCTCATTAAAAGAGAGGTCTCCTGTCCAAGAACCAGGAACGTAAACCTGCGGTTTGAGCATCACTTTGAGCCCTTGCGCTTTAGCGAGTTCAACGGTCCGAGTACAGCCTTCCGGGCGTTCTCCCCACCACTGCCAACGAGAGTTATCATAGTGGACTTTAGGTTCTCCTTTCCGGGTGTAAGCATAGGGAATCACGGCAATCCAGTTGGCTCCCACGGCTTCTACGTCAGGCATCGGATTTTGGGAGAATGGTTCGGGCGGAGCCACAAAATTGAGGCCCTCCATCTTCTCACCTTCGGGAAAAGCATTGGGTAAAGGAGTGGATTTCTTTGTTCCCGAATAGGAAACCGCCGCCGTTTTCGGGGTCTTACCGGTACATTGTACAAAGAGAAATAAACAAGCGGCTCCGGCCAGAGCCACGAGCGCAGAAAGTAGATTGGTCATGGTAGCATTCGTATAAGATCTCTCCAATAAGCATCTATTTAAGAAACCAAAAGATACGAGAAAAGATGCATCATTCCGTCCACATACCCGCAACCAGCGGGCTAGGGTCCGGGCAATTTTGAGCGTAATAGCCCAGCTCATCTTGACGTACTACTCCTGGATAGTCCCCCACTTTCCCTTGTAAGTCCCGAATCAGCTGTACATGTACATGGGGTACCCAACCCCCATTTTCGCTGG
>JBCDIO010000536.1:0-3682 GCA_038748815.1 Bacteroidota bacterium | reverse complement strand
TTGCCTTAGTGGTAGGCTTTGTACACGCTTTTGAAGCAGATCATTTGGTTGCCGTAAGTAGTTTAGTCAGTAAAAGGGACAACCTCTGGCTAGCCCTGAAAGATGGCGTCTTTTGGGGGCTTGGCCATACCTCCACGATCTTTTTGATTGGGCTTATGATGATCGTCGGTAAGTCCACTATACTGGATGGTTATTTTGGCTATTTTGAAGCTGGGGTAGGCTTGATGCTGATTGGACTAGGGCTGTATCGCCTCTATCAGTATCGGCAACAAAAAGGAGACACTACTCGATTAGTCGATCAAGGTAAGCACCATCATATGGCCTACGGCGTTGGTTTAATCCACGGTGTGGCGGGTTCAGGTGCTCTTATTCTAGTGGTTATGAGCCAAATGTCGACCGCCAGTGAAGGTATGCTGTACTTACTTCTGTTTGGTTTCGGCTCCGTAGGTGGAATGCTTTTAGCGGCTAGTTTATTAGGCTTACCACTCTCCAAAAGGGTACTGGGTGGCCCTAAACTGCAAATCTCCTTAATTTGGTTATCTTCCCTTTTATGTATTGGTTTGGGCGGATTTATCATCTACGAAAATCTTTTATAAGGATGGCGGATCTACATAAGGAACAGGCTCTAAAAGATGCCCTAACGCAAGCCAATATTCCTATTACTAAACAGGATGGCAAGTATTTCCACCTCGAACGTGCATACATCGTGGAGGTGGAACAAAACGGTATTTACAAACTGACCCAGCAGGGAAAGGTGATCGCTCCATTTGCAGATTTGCAAGAACTGTGCGATTTTATGCTCCTTGATCGATCTATACTTTGTAATCTAAATAAATGAATATTTTGACTGAGGAGATTTTTGATCAGATCGAGGCGCCGCGGAGCCTCGTAGCCGCAGCTACGAAGGCGAGCACGTAGCGGCAAGCTGAGTAAAAAGAACCCGTCAAAAAGTTTAGAAATTTAGGTTACAAAGTATTCTATATATGAAAAAAATTGAAGTTCAAATAATCGCCTTATCAGACAGTTTATCCAGCCCCGGCAATTACGTGCTGATTCTGGAAGAAACCGAAGGTGAGCGGCGCATCCCCGTGATCATTGGAGCATTGGAAGCACAAGCTATTGCTATTGCTTTAGAGAGAATGGAGCCCGCCCGTCCCTTAACCCACGACTTGTTTAAGAATGTTCTCGATCAACTAGGTTTTCAACTAAACGCTGTGGTTATTCAACGCCTAGAAAAGCAAGTTTTTTACGCTACCCTTGAAGGGTTTGATGCAACTGGAACCCTCCATTCCATCGATGCCCGAACATCGGATGCCGTTGCTCTAGCGATACGCTTTGCCGTACCAATCTATACCAACGAAGCCGTTATTAGCAAAGTTGGTGATCTGGCCGAATCCAAAAGTGAATCATTTAGTGGGAAACGTGGATATAGTGAGTATTCCGTTGAGGAACTAGAGACCTTACTCACTAAGGTGCTCGAAAAAGAAGATTATGAAAGTGCAACAAAAATTCGGGACGCGATTGACCGAAAAAAGGATCATTCCTAATGTTTAATATCTACTCCAACAGTGCAAACGCTTCCATAAACTCAACGATTCGAATCAGCAGTTGCGGGGAAGCCCGATAAAAATGCCAGTAAGAAGCTTCACTTTCCAAGACTCGGTACTCAGCGGTTGTTTCCATGCCGTGGTCGGCTTCGGGTAGGATAAAGGTGTGTAGTAAGAACCGGCGATCCCCATCAAACGCTTTTTCTAAGGCTGCAATATTCTCTGGAGCAGGTACGATCCAGTCTTTCTCCCCGTATAAGCCCAAAAAGGGTTTATCGTAAAGACTCAAGACGGTCGTTGGATCAAAATCGTGTCTACGCACCCACAGCTCATCAATCTCTTTGACTTTCTTGGCAATATCCGTATCCTCCAACAGAGAAAGCCATTTATTTGCTTCGGCTTTAGCCAACATTTGCTCCATAGCTTTGAGGGTCTTTCGATTCGATGGCCCCTCGAATACTAATTTTGTATACGCTTCGAGTTCTTCTAGAGCTTGGGGACTCAAATCAAAGATCTTAGCTCCTTCCCTCGCTGATTGCATCTGCTGATCGAATACATTGGTAGATGGTCCAACAACGGAGATGGTAAAATCAAATGCACCGGCCTCCTGCGCTTTTAAAGCTACCCAGCCACCCGCACTGCTCCCAAGTACTCCAATCTTTTTAAAATTTTGGGGATGCTGCTTTAAGAATTGGTAAGCCGCTCTGAGGTCCGAGGCCAAATCGTCAATGGTGGCGGTGGCACAATCTCCCGTGGAGTTACCGTTGCCTCTTTTCTGGTAGACCAGTGTAGTTACCCCATAAGATCGAAAGAATCGGGCGTAGAGGTCGTATTCCGTGCTAGCCGCGTAACAGCCACGTCCTCCTACGAGGATAATAGCGGTTTCCGTTTGCGGAAACGTTGGCAAGTGTAAATGGCCCGCTAATTGGACCTTCCCATTCGGAATGGTGATCGCCTCCACCGTGTAAGGCATCGGTGGCGGAACGGGTTTCTTTTTGAGATGCACATACACGGCTGGCGCTGAATCTACGACTTGTCCGATTAATTCCAGTGCGTCGGGATCCAGCTGCAAGGTTATGGGGCCGTACCCACTGGGCATCCGAATAATTCCAGCAGAATCTACCTCCACAGACAGCTCCAGATCTCCGTAGTTGGGAAACCATTCTTCCATAAGCTGCCGGACAACTGGCTTATTATCCTCCAGAAAGACTTCCATTTGCAACTTTTGGTAGCTATTGCCCTTGATGAAAGCACCTTCCCAATGCCCCAATAAGGTATTGGTGAGATCAAGCTGTTCTTGATTTTGGCTGGTCCCTAGCAAAGGAAACAGAAAACAAAGCAGGATTGGGAGGATTCGAAGAGCCATAGATTTCATCGTTTGCCAAAAGGTACGATTTTATCCAGTGATCGGTTCTTACCGTTCTCTAAAAAACCAATTCTGCCCCAAAGCGAATCGAGGATAATGATAGATTGGCATTAAACAAGGTGAAGTTATTTTGATCTAAGGAGTTTTTCAGACGCCACTGCCCCACAAGTAGACTCGCCGAACCGGATCGAACCAATAATCGCCACCGCTCACTTAAGGAGTAGGCCGCTCCTAAACTGGCGCTTAAGCTACCGTATTGAGTAATCTCCTGACTCGTAGGAATCCCGTCATTGGCTACTTCTGCTGACTGCACGTTGTACCCGAGATTAGGCTCTACAAAGATTTGCACCTTATTTTGGGGATTAAAGGTCCAACGTGAGAATATGACTAGCCCTCCCTGCTGACTTACTCTAGTTAAGATGGCCGGATCAGGGATGCTGGGAAGGAGGGCATCTTCCAATTTGAAAAAGCGCCCCTGATAATAGATGTTTACCCCAATTAATATTCGGTCATTGAATTGCCGTCCGAGATAAGGAAATATTCCAACGCTAATATCACGGACAGGGTTTGTTCCAGATCCCAATAAAATATACGAACCAAAAGGGGGCAGGCCAGGGATATTTAGGGACGAATTATTCTGAAACGATAACTGAAAACTCCCACCAAGCACCCATTTGGTGGAGCTAGGCTCCGTTTTCTGGCCGAAGAGTTGAATACCTAAAAAGAGCAAACACAAAATGGGAACCAATGATTTCATAACGAGGTATAT
>JBCDIO010000535.1:0-3687 GCA_038748815.1 Bacteroidota bacterium | reverse complement strand
TTGTAGATAGATTAGAATCGAATAAAACCTGACCCGCAAACGCCCTTCCATGGAAGGGCGTTTGCGGGTCAGGTTTTATTCGATTCTAATCTATCTACAAAGCACTCAAGCGTTCATCCTCTAAGAATGACTTCACCTCTGCATCCGCCTTGGTAAAGAGGGACTCCAATTGTTCTTGCACTTTAGCCGCTTCTTCCATCTGATTCAATCCTTTGTGGGCCAGGAACTTTCCTTTGAGCGAGCGGGCCCGGTTCGGCATCCGAGCCAGGGCGGATTCAAACTGTTCCTGGGCTTCTTCGTACCGATCGTTGGCTAATAACCACTCTCCGTATTGCTCAAACGAAGGATTGGTAATGCGCGGAGGTCCCGTTGGGAAATCGGTTTGATCTTCCAATTCTGTCGCTGTTTGCATCTGCGTTTCAAAAAGGGCCTCATCGCCGGCTAGCTGCGCCTGCATACCGCCCATTTGGGCGTGCATGACCTTCGCCATTTTGATGCCGTTTTCGGTAGCTGCGTAGCGACTAGTTCCAGCGGCACACATCGCACTACCTGTATCTTCCATGCCTATGGAGTCTACCTGGATGTGACCGACCAACCAATTCATTTCTTCTTCGATTGCTGCTGCATCCCCATTCTCAAAAGCTACTTGTGCGCGTAAGAAGCTGCGCACTGATTTGGCGACGATCCCGATATCATCCGCTTTGACTTCCAGGTCTAATAAGGTTTCCGAATCTACCATACCGCTTTCGGCCAATTGACGACTCTGCATGCCCAGCAGATACCCTCTGGCGCCTTTGGTAGGGTCCTTCGGTACCAAGGTCAGCATTTCATTTAGAATACCTTCCGCCTTTTCGTACTGGCCTTGTTGCAGCAATCCGTAGTGTAACCAGGCAAACGCGTGGTACCCCCGGGCACCATCTTCCAATTCCAATTTCTCCATTCGATCCACACTGGCATCGTAGGAACGGCGGTTGGAGTTGATCACGCCCTCCCATTCTCCAATAGCTAAATAAATATGCGAAGGCATATGCAAGGCGTGGGAGGCATCGGCGGCTACTCCCGCATACGCGTCGGCCGCATCGAGGGCGTCATTGGCGGAGGTGGGGCCATCCAATGCGTGAATCTTATAGTGTAAAGCCCCGGGATGGAGGGGATTGACCTGGATAATACTATCGGCAATAGAAGCGGCTAAACGCAGGTCTTCACTGCCATTTCCGTATTCTTCGGTCGCCCAAATCAGCGATAAGACGTAGAACGCTGCCACCTCCTGATTGGTGGGGTAGCTTACATGCATGGCTCCCAGGTGATCTTTAATCAGCTGATTGCGCTCTTTAAAATCGCCTTCGCCGTACATGATCTCCACCACTTCCCAGAGATCTTTTTCCAGAGGTTCCTCTATCGAAACCAAGCGTTCCTCTTTGGTTTTCCCAAAGCGTTCGAGGATCGCTTTCCCATTCTCTGTATTCTGCAAACGCCATAGAGCTTTGTAGTGGCACATTGCTTCGCCCCAGTGGGTTAACACCTCGGTGCTGTCTAAGGCAGTTGCCGCCTCGAAAGCGGTGAGGGCATCATCGTATTCAAAGTTGTGCAGCAGCAGCAGGCCTTCATCAAACTTCTCCTGGGTAGCTGGATTCAGGGTGAAACCGTGTTCTAGTTTTCCGAGCACTAAGTCGGCTTCGGTAGTTTCGGTTGTCTGTTCTTGATTTGCACAACCCACTAAGAATAGTGGTATGCTGAGGAATAGGTATAGCGTTCGCTGCATGGAAGGAAAGGTTTTGCATTTTCATAATACATCGGTATTGGCCTCTTGGCCAGCACCTCCGCTTGAAGATACAAAGACCGCTTTATCTAACAACTATTCTGCCCGCTCGAACCCCTCGAATACAGAGGAGTATCTTCAGTAAAGAACGAGATTAGGAGCTACGCTTTTCGTCTAACAATCGCTGAATGGCTTCCAAGGTATAATCTGCTAATACTTCGCCTTCCTCTTGCATAGCTAATAGTTCCCCTTCCGACTTAGAACCAAACTTTTCCATAAAATGAAGTACCAACCTACCATACTCTCGCTCTGAGGCTCTACTTATTAAATCAACGAACTCGATCCCTGTATGATTGGAAAGTTCTTTGGCAATTTATGTTAATTTACCTTTATACTCTGTACGATGCACTTCGAGTATCTCAAAATCATCAAACTCTAAAATCAAGAGGTACTTGCCAACCTCTTGCTCTACAGAAATAAAGGTAAGCTGACTCAATTTCCTAAAGGGATCTCCGTAGGAATAAACGATTCCTTTCTTCTTATCAATAGAAATATTAGGCTTTCCCCTCGAATAGTCAAAATAATGAAATAGGGTTCGAATTAAATTAGCTCCCGCTAGTATTAAGACGATCGTTAACAGTTCTGAAGGGCTGTTCTTTACATAAAGAATCACGGATAAACTCAACAAGAGTCCAAACACTAAAAAGTCAAAACGGAGGGTTTTGTAGTTGCCATGAACTAGAATCAAATCACCTTGAGCTTCCAGGACTAATTCTTCTACATTCACTGCTTTCCCCATATTCGAAAATTTCATTTTTTGGTTAATGGGCCACCGACCGAGCTAAAAATCGTTGCAAAAAATCTTCCTCATACCGCAATTGTAAAGATGTGTCTTGTAGATAATGGCCAGAAGAATCATAAAGGTCAGACAGTCGTAGACCGTCGGATGGAAGCTTTTTAAACACCCTTGTCAAATCCCCAAATTGTACCGTAAATGTAGAATCGAAGGTGATTCCAAGCAGGCCGAATCGCTTTGGTAATAGGTTCAAAGCATTGGTCAGCATGAAGGTATCGCCTTTGACGGCGTACCTCGCTTCGTTCAACATTCCTGCCGCCGAGTGGTGACTAGCGAAGAGGTCATCTCCAAAAAAGACTTTTATATACCCATCACGAAATGGTTTGAGTATAGCAACTCCTACTCAAATAAGCGCGCCAAATTCAGGTATTCTGTTTCCAGATAGTAAATACTCCAAGGGCCATACTCGTCGTTTCCGAGATTATCGGCGTGGGTGTAAAAGAAATAACGCCCATCCGGAGAGAATCGACCACTCCCCTCTTCTCCTGCCGTATTGATCGTAGACCCCATACTCACCGCTTTGGACCAACCCGAGGCCGTTTTTTGACTTACATATAAATCTTCTCCGCCTTGGCCACCCGGGGCCTGATAGGTATTGAAAACAAGATACTGCCCATCGGGGGAGATGGAAACCGAATATTTCCATAAGCTGTCATTCTCAAAGAAGCCTTCGATCCTTTCTGGCTCGGTAAAACCTGCTTCTGTTTGCTCCGTCTTATAAACTTGAATGGCCTTATCTCCTCGGTACATGGTCGCATAATAATGGGTCTTACCATCTGGCGTAAAGAAGAAGTTATTATTGGAGGAGGGCCAATTTTCTCCCTTTTCTTGCACATAATTAATGGGCGCTGGTAGGGGCTCGGGATCAGACCAACCGGTCTCCTCCCGTTGCATAGTCCACACATTCATATCGAAGCCGCCCAGGTTGGGTTTCCCGGGAATCTCCCGCTGTGAGCCAAAATAAAAGGTATTCCCATCGGGCGTGATAAAAGGCGTTTCGTCGCGATCTGTGGAAAAGGGCGCTACGGCTGGCACCGCCCATTGCCCATCGACAAAAGTGGTCTGATAAATC
>JBCDIO010000534.1:0-3692 GCA_038748815.1 Bacteroidota bacterium | reverse complement strand
TGCCAAATATTTGGCAGGCCTTTTGTCTTTCACCCTATCTAATTTGGTGAAAGCCCTTATTCCTTGACCAATTTCAATACAAAGAATTCGAGCAGTTTGACAATATCTTTCAAATCTGCTGGGTCCTCTAAGCGAATATCGGTTAATGATGGTAAATGCTGTGCGTAGTAGATATGATTGTTCCCCATGTCCAATAGGTTACTGGCTAAGGCTCTAGGATAAGGGAAGTCTGGATTAATCTCCTCAATAATATCAGCAATACTAATCGATACTGATTTATACGACCAGAAAAAGCCTTTCTGATTTTCCTTGTCTACATTCTTTGTATGGTAAGCTTTGGTGGATTCTGCCACAACAATCCGGTGTAAGATATCCTCGTCGACGAAATCTATCGAGGTGTTTCTTTTGGCGGTATCAACAATGATTGGCAGCACGATCTTTAACTTTTTGATGGGATCATCAACGTTCATGGTGTTGAATTGTATCCTAAACTTCATCCATTCCCAGTACCAAGAGACTAAATAAACCAATAAAAGGTGCTTATTTTCAAAGTACCTGTAAATGGATGCTTCCGTTGAGTTAATACGCTCGGCTAGCTTTTTGAAGGTAAATCCTTCGAAGCCAATCTCATCAATCAAAATAATAGAATACTGAATGATACTTTTACCAAGCTTGGTCTCCTGTGGATCACGGAGATAAAGTTCTTCATTCAGCTTCATCTGTACACTTACTGCCATAAAGCCCTGATCTCTTTGCTTATAAAGTTGGTTCAAACCTCGCTAAATTTAAACACTTACTGGCAAATGCCATAGTAAGACTATCAACAATATAATTTTATCCTCAGGACATAAACCCTTTTAGGGCCGAATTGATCTAAAATTTGCCTAATTAATGGCTAATTGGGAAATACCGATGAAATGTGCAATGGATCCACCTAACACAAAAACGTGCCAGATCGCATGATGATAAACTAAGGATTCCCAGCGGTAGAAAGCGGTGCCCCCGGTGTAAAGAAGCCCGCCCCCCAGAATCCACCAAAAAGTAGAGACCGGTATTTGATCCCAAATGTACGGTAAGATCGGGACCACCATCCAGCCCATTAATAGATAAAGTACCAAAGACAAGATGGGAAAGCGTTGAAAAAAGAACATTTTATAAAGAATCCCCAGGGCAACCAAGGACCACAACACCGCTAAATAGCCGTATAACAATGGACCTTCCATAAAAAATAGAGCAAAGGGAGTATGAGTACCGGCAATTAAAAAATAGATGCAGATATGATCAATGCGCTGCAGAATAAATTTCAGTTTCGGAGAACGAACGGCGTGATAACTCGTTGAACTGAGGTAAACCAGCAGTAGGCTTGTAGCGTATATAAGTACTCCGATCCAAGTGGCAAGCGTCAGATTTTGTTCTAACCAGATTACCCAATATAAAGCCATGATACTAAGAACGACACCAATAGCGTGGGTCCAGGTACTAGCCCATTCTTCCTTTTCGACAATCTTCCAGGTTCTTTCTTTCAAAGCCACGTAACTTTTGACCGCAATGTGCTTATATTAATAGACTACTGCCTAAGTAATTCGAAATTTCGGACTAATTTCTCCCCAAATTTCGATTCGACACTATCACCTAATAAATTAAACAACCAATGAACCGAATCCTTCGATGGGGGACATTATTTTTGTCCTTCGCGATTGCAGGAAACTTAGGAGCGCAATCAAGCGTTCTTTCCTTACCTGCAATTCAAAACCCAACAGGAATGACCATTCAAGACCTTACCTCTCCGGAAACCTACGAAACGGTTAAAGGGGATCCTATTAATGTGAAAATCCACACCCTTGCTAATGGCCTGAAGATCTATATGTCGGTCAACAAGGATGAGCCCCGGATACAAACGAATATTGCGGTGCGGGCCGGCTCAAAGCACGATCCCGCAGAGACCACCGGACTAGCGCACTATCTCGAGCATATGCTCTTTAAAGGCACCAATAAAATTGGTGCACTCGACTGGGAACAAGAAAAAATTTATTTAGAAAAAATCTCTGATCTCTACGAGCGGCACCGAGCGGAGAAAGACCCGGAAAAACGCAAAGGCATCTATGCCCAGATTGACCAATTGTCTAGTTTGGCCGCAGAATTAGTAGCCGCAAACGAATACGATAAAATGGCTTCTGCCCTGGGCGCCAAAGGCACCAACGCTTACACCTGGGTAGAACAAACCGTATACATTAATGATATTCCTTCCAATGAGCTGGAACGTTGGATGCAATTGGAAAGCGAACGCTTCCGAATGTGTGTTCTTCGTCTGTTCCATACCGAATTGGAGGCGGTGTACGAAGAATATAACATCAATCAAGATCGCGACTTCCGTAAAGTGAGCCAAGCGGTAAACGAAACACTGTTTCCTTCACACCCATACGGAACGCAGACCACCATTGGAAAAGGAGAGCATCTAAAAAATCCTTCCCACGTAAAGATTCAAGAGTACTTCAGCAAGTACTATGTGCCCAATAATATGGCCATCGTTCTTTCGGGAGATTTCGACCCGGACCAGGTGGTTAAAATGGCTGAAAAATACTTCGGCGACTATATCACTAAGTCCGTAGAACCCTTCCAATACGACGAACAACCTGTCATGGAAAAAGTCGTTACCAAGGAAGTATTTGGGCAAGAAGCTGCCTGGATGGAAATGTCTTGGGCTTTCCCAGGTGCTAACACGAAGGAAGCGATGTACCTCGACTTAGTTCGGGGAATCCTATATAACCGCCAAGCGGGTTTGATCGACCTGAACATTCTGCAACAACAAAAAATGCTAGAAGCTCGAGCCAGTACCACTAAGATGGAAGACTACTCGATCTTCAAACTATACGGTAAGCCACGGGAGAAACAAACCCTGGACGATGTTCAAACCCTGCTACTCGCTGAGCTTGCTAACGTCAAAGCCGGAAACTTTGACGAAGACCTAATTGCTGCCGTCGTAAAAGACTTTAAACTGAGCGAGATTCGTAATAATGAATCCAACAACGCTCGGGCCTATTTCATGACCTCTGCGTTCATTTTGGGTATCGACTGGAAAGACTATGTCGAACGATATGATGAAATGGCCAAAATCACGAAAGACGAGCTGGTAGCCTTCGCAAATAGATTCTTTGGAGATAACTACGTTGCTGTATTCAAGCGAACCGGTGAAGACGAATCTGTAGCAAAAGTGGAGAAGCCTGCCATCACACCAATCTCGCTCAACCGGGAAGAAGCCTCTGAATTCACGGAAGCCTTTTTAGCTAATCAGGCAGAAAGTTTAGCTCCGACCTTCTTAGATTATGAAGCATTGATCCAAAATCAGACCCTTTCCTCCGGTATTGAGCTTGACTATATCCACAACACCAGCAATCCGCTATTTAGTATGGATCTAATTTTGGATATGGGGCGCAACAACGATCAATACATGGCTTTGGCAATCGCCTACTTGCCTTATTTGGGAACGAGTAAATACAGCCCAGAAGCATTGCAGAAAGAGTTTTTCCGTTTAGGCTTAAGCTTTGATGTCACAACTACTAGTGACCGCATGTACGTTTCCCTATCCGGTCTGGACGAGTCCTTTGCGGAAGGCGTGGCTTTATTCGAGCATATTCTGGCCGATGTACAAGGAAACCAAGAAGCACTCGATAATGTGGTTAAAGACATTATGC
>JBCDIO010000533.1:0-3693 GCA_038748815.1 Bacteroidota bacterium | reverse complement strand
TCAAGGAGGAAATAATTGGGAACGATCGAACCAAAGTTTGCCGGCAGGTAAGTTTGAAAGTTCCTCCTGCGTTCGGGCAGCCGACTTTGATCAGGACGGAGATCAAGATTTATTTGTCGGAATTCGCCAGCGGCCAGGATTATATGGTGTACCGGTACCTGGGTACCTATTGGAGAATGACGGCAATGGGAAAATGACCAATGTTACTAAGAGCCTGGCGCCCGATCTGATGGCGGCTGGTATGATTACCGATGCCCGCTGGATAGACTACGACCAGGACGGTGACCCTGATCTGATGGTTGGGAAAGAATGGTCGACCATTGGATTGTGGGAAAATACGCCGAATGGATTTCAGCAAGTGGACGAAGCGGGTGATCTTTCCATTACTACAGGTTGGTGGAATTGTTTGTTACCAGCCGATTTGGACGGAGATGGGGATCTCGACCTCATTGCCGGAAATCACGGGCTAAATTCCCGTTTCCAAGCCTCCGAAGAAGAACCCGTTCGGATGTACGTCAATGATTTTGATAAGAATGGAACTGCTGAACAGATACTGACTCGCTACTACGAAGGAAAAGCTTTACCCTTTGTTCTCCGGCATGATCTAATCAAACAAATGCCTCACCTGAAGAAGAAGTACTTGAAATACGCCAGCTACGCCAATCAGGAAGTGACCGACATCTTTACCGAGGAAGAATTAGAAAATACAGTTGAATGGTCTGCTAACGAGTTGGCATCCTGCGTATTTATGAACGAAGGGGGGGGCGGCTTTAAAAAGGTAATATTGCCCTTAGAGGCCCAGTTTGCTCCGGTCTATTCCATTGCTACGAGTGACCTGAATCAGGATGGTCATCTGGATATTCTACTTTCTGGAAACCTCTACGAAGTGAAGCCAGAGATGGGCCGCTACGACGCGGACTACGGAGTCTTGCTCCTGGGGCGAGGCGATGGCTCGTTCTCTGTTCTGCGTTCTGCCCAAACGGGATTGCGTAATCAAGGAGCCGTACGGGATTTGGAACTACTTGAGGTCAATGGGCAACCACACCTTATCGTAGCACACAATAATGGTCCGGTGCAACTTTATCGAATCAGTAATTAAGCAAACATGAAATACAATCAGCTGGGGCGTTCTGGACTATATGTTTCCGAACTTTCACTAGGTACGATGACTTTCGGAGAAACCAATGGGCGGGGTGCGGATGAAGCAACCTCTATTCGCATGATTCATCGGTATCTAGATGCCGGGGGAAACCACCTCGACGGTGCTAATGTATACGCGGGGGGGACGTCTGAAGAGATTATAGGGAAGGCTTTGGTGGGAAAAAGAGAGGATGTCATTCTGGCCACCAAAGTAAATTTTCCGATGGCCGACGGGATCAATCGTAAAGGCCTTTCTCGCCAGAGTATTATCCGTGAAGTAGACGAAAGTCTCCAACGCTTACAAACCGACTACATTGACCTTTATTATATGCACGCCTGGGACACTATCGCTCCAATTGAGGAGTCTTTGCGGGCTTTCGATGATCTGGTGCGTAGTGGGAAAGTACGCTACATTGGCGTAAGTAATTTCAAAGCTTGGCAATTAATGAAAAGCCTGGCCGTGAGCGATGCTAAAAATTTGGAGCGGTTTGTGGCTGCCCAGTTTCAGTACAGCCTGGTAATGCGTGATATTGAGGATGAGTACATTGATCTTTTCCAACACGAAGGCTTGGGCCTTTTGCCTTGGGGCCCCTTAGGGGGCGGATTTCTTTCTGGAAAGTACCAGCCCGATCAACGACCAGCAACCTTTTCGGATGGTCGAATCGGCGGTATGGAAGAACATACGGAAGAGCACTGGGATCGTCGAAATACCCAGCAAAATTGGGATATTCTGGAGGCCGTAGGGCAGATTGCCGAAACTCACGGCGCAAGTTATCCTCAAGTTGCTATCGCCTGGTTAAAGGCCCAACCTACTGTTACTAGTGTTATCCTAGGTGTTCGGACCCCCGAACAATTGGAGGATAATCTAGGAGCGATTTCGGTGGAACTTACCGGTGAAGAAATCACCCGGCTGAATCAATTAAGTGCTCCTGCGGAGCGATATCCTTATCGATTCCTTTCTGCTTATGCACGCTAAGTATTTTATTCATATTGGGCTACTCTTTGCAATTTTACAATTCTCTGCTTGTAATCAACCAAGTCCTGATACGCTGTTCGTAGAGCGTAAGGCGGCAACAACGGGTATTTCATTCTCGAATGATCTGGAAGAAAATGATTCCCTGAACATCATCCAATATCTCTATTTCTACAATGGGGGAGGGGTTGCCGCCGGGGATGTAAATAATGATGGCCTTGCGGACTTGTATTTTGTATCCAATCAATCGACGAATCGACTCTATCTCAACCGGGGAAACCTACAGTTTGAGGATGTTACCGAAGTGGCCGGAGTACCGGGTATCGGCAATTGGAATACGGGGGTAAGTATGGCTGATATCAATGGGGATGGTTGGCTCGATATGTATGTCTCGGGTGTGGGTGATTATAAGTCCTTCACCGGGCGAAATGCTTTGTATATCAATCAAAAAGACGGAACCTTTAAAGAGGAATCCGCTGCCTATGGTTTAGCGTACCAGGGTTTTGGGCAACAGGCACTATTCTTAGATTATGATCGGGATGGTGACCTAGACTGCTATTTACTAACCCACTCTGTGCATGCCCCCGAGAATTACGGACAGGGATCACTACGAATGCGCCCCGATTCCTTAAAAGGGGATCGTTTATTGCAAAATAATGGGGGAGTCTTTAAAGATGTAAGTCAAACCAGAGGGATTTATCAAAGTCGTATTGGCTTTGGATTAGGTATTGTAGCTGGCGATATTGATAATAATGGTTTCCCGGACTTATATGTAGCCAATGATTTCCACGAGAATGATTACCTCTACTTAAACCAAGAAGGAACGGGCTTTAAGGAAGTACTAAAGGACGCATCCGGTCATACCAGCCGCTTTTCTATGGGGGTAGATATGGCCGATTATGACCAAAACGGCTGGCTCGATATCTTGACACTCGATATGAAGCCCGAGCCGGAAATCATTCGTAAAAGTATGCCAGAAGATGACCCTTACAATATCTTCCAGGCTAAAATAGATTTTGGCTACCACCCACAGTTTACTCATAATGCTTTGCAAAAAAATGTGGGCATCAATGCTCAAACGGATATTCCCCAATTGGAAGAGATTGCCCAAATGGAAGGCTTGGCGGCTACAGACTGGAGCTGGTCTACTCTTTTTGTAGATGCTGATAATGACGGAGATGAAGATATTTGGGTGACCAATGGCATTCTGCGGCGGCCAACAGATCTTGATTACCTAAATTTTTTGGCCAATGACCAAGTCCAGCAAGAAGCCAGCGATCTGGAAATTGCCCAAGGGATGCCCGACGGAGCAGCCCCCAACTATTTCTTCCAAAATACAGAAGGACATTTTGCGGACAGATCGGACTCATCTGGCCTTAATACAGTAGGCTACACCCAAGGAGCAGCTTGGGTCGATTTGGATAATGATGGTGATTTAGATCTCGTCGCTAATCACCTCAACCGCCCAGCTTCGATTTACGAAAACCAGCAAAATACGGGCCATTTTCTGCGTTTACGCCTAACAACAGAGACTAATACCTGGGGTATTGGGGCTCGAGTGCAAGTATACGCAGGGAATA
>JBCDIO010000532.1:0-3703 GCA_038748815.1 Bacteroidota bacterium | reverse complement strand
TTTTATACGCGGTCTGTAGGAATCTTTGGCTAAAAGAAATCCGAAAAAGATATGGGAAAGAGGTAACCCTTCACGAAGATTTCGAATATAAGGATGAATTTGACTTTGAAGAGGCCATCTTCCGCGAAGAGCGTTCGAAACTCGTTCGGGGTCATTTTCAAAATCTAAGCGAGCGTTGTCAAAAAATGCTCACCCTCTTCTACGAAGAAACCAAGAAGATGGTGGAGATTGCCCAGATTATGGGTTTTGCCAATGCTAATGTTGCCAAAAAGGAAAAATCCAAATGCCAGAAGCGGCTCGTCGAAGCTGTTCGGGCGGACACTCGTTTTGGTGACTTACGCCATTAAGCCGTTCACGCCAAAGAGTTATCCCCTATTTACCAGATCCAAGGCTAGTTTTCGGTACCTAGTACCGTTTACCACCTAAAATGCAAATGCAATGAGTCTTAGTAACGCACTGAAAGAATTGTTGGATCGCTACCTCGAAGGGGATCTTACCACCGAAGAGCGAGCCGCTTTTGAAGCGCAAGCCAAAGAAAACCCGGATTTGGATCGAGAGATCAAGTTGCACCGAATGGTCCAGTCTACCCTTAGTAATGCGGCCGAACGGAAATTACGGGATAATCTGCAACGGATTCGGGAAGAACGCCACGCTCCTCCCCAACAAGAAACGAAAGTTCGAACGCTTACACCTCGCCGTTGGCTCAATATTGCGGCGACCTTATTGCTCTTTGCGCTGGGTGCCTGGTGGCTATTCCAACCCGGTGCCAACTCCCCCGAATTAATAGCTCAGGAAATCCTACAGGATGACCGCTTAGATCGGACCGAATTGAGTGCCGATAGAAGCTTGGTACAAGATGGAATCAAGGCTTATAACCGAGGAGATTTTGCCCAAGCAGCTCAATTATTCAAGGAATACGATCAACAAACCAACCCACCTGATTGGGAAGTACGTGTCTTTCTTGGCAAGGCCCTCCTACAGCAAAAATCATACAACGAAGCCAAAGATTTTCTATCGAGCGTAGAGACGAGCGGCTCTCTCTATGAGACGGAGGCTAAATGGTGGCTCGCAATTCTGGATTTACAACAGCAAAAGCCAAAACAGGCGAAGAATCGCTTGCAAGAAGTAGCCAATAATAAACGATCTGACTACGCCGAACAAGCCCAACAAATCCTCCGGGAATTACAGTGATCTTGCTTTGATTTGGGTATCTTTCTCCCATGTCAGCACATTCTACTGTTCTTCTAACGGGCGTTACCGGTTATATTGGTTCCCATACGGCCATCCAATTACTCAATCGTGGTTATCGGGTCATTGGAACCCTCCGTTCTGTCAAACGAAAAGATGCGATTCGCCAAACCCTGGGTGCCCACACTCCCAATATTGACCAATTAGAATTAGCAGTGGCCGATTTAAGCCGGGCCGAGGATTGGCCACCGCTCGTTGCGAAAGTCGATTCCATTTTCCACATCGCCTCCCCCGTGCCCCTCAAAAGGCCCAAAGACGAAAACGCAGTTATCCAACCCGCCATGCAAGGGGTAGAACATATTTTTCGAGCCGCGCAGCAGACTAATGTTTCTCGAATCATTCTGACCTCTTCCATTGCTGCTGCCTGCTATGGGAAAGATCGGTTTAAGACCTTTACCGAAGAAGATTGGTCTGACCCCGAAAACAGAAAAGACCACAGTGCCTATACCCGCAGTAAAACCTACGCCGAACGACTCGCCTGGGAACTCGCAAATCAGGCAGAGCATAACATTCAGCTCACCACCATTCTTCCAGGGCTAGTCATTGGGCCCGTTCTGGAAAAAGATTACGGGGTGTCCGCGACCCTGGTCAAGCGGCTTATGGATGGGAGCACCCCAGCGATGCCTAAACTTGGCATTCCCATGGTGGACGTTCGTAGTGTTGCTGAAATGCACATTTTGGCCTTAGAGAATGAGGCTTCCATTGGGCACCGGATTTTCGCTACCGATCAATTTACCTACCTACATGAAGTTGCCGAAACACTGCGTATTGCCTTTCCTGATTACCGGATTCCTAAGCTAAGAGTACCCGATTGGATCCTTCATTTAGCGGCTATTTTTGATTCGGAATTATCCCAAGTCAAATTTGAAATAAATGCCGAACGGCGGACCGATAATCAAAAAGCACGTAAACTTCTTGGCTGGCATCCGATTCCTCTGGAGCGTTCTATTTTAGATACGGCCCAAAGCATGATCCATCACGGAATTGTATAAAATTGCTTATTTGACGCTTTGTCCAATTCTATCACTGGCTATTTGCTTTTTTTTGGCATCTTTAAACACGTAAATGTTTGTTGCTATCATTGTATTACTTCTCGTTAAATCCAGAATGTCTATGAAACTAAAGCCATTACTTCTTTTAGCACTCACCACTCTTAGTGCTCAGGTATTCGCGCAGAGCGAAGCAACGATGTTACTCAATTGGGACGATCCGTCTATTCCCGGTTCTGCCTTCTTTGATAACGCGTACAATGAAGTTTGGGGATTTGTCCAAGATGGAAAAGAATATGGAGTGATTGGCTCAACCCTTGGTACGCACTTCGTAGATGTTGACAATCTCGTGATGCTACCTAATGCCTTCGTAGAAGGAGATGCCACTGGACCAGTCATCATCCATCGGGATTACCACGATTATAACGGCTATCTCTACGCAGTAGCAGACGAAGGTGGAGCCAGTCGTCTACAAATTATTGACCTCGCGGGACTTCCCGCAAGTACCGATATCGTATACAGTAGTAACGAATTGATCCGCACCACCCATAATATCTATATCGATACTTCTCAAGCGATCCTTTATGCACTGGGAGGGAACGACGGTACTTTTTTCTCGATTCGCTTAATCGACATTTCTGACCCGGTAAATCCGACCTTGATCAGCTCATTCCCAAATGCTAATGCCAACATCCCATACGTGCATGACGCATACATTGAGAATAACTTAGCTTTCTTGAATTGCGGGAACCAAGGCTTTTACGTAGTTGATTTCACCAATCGCCAAGCTCCGGAGATTTTAGGAACCATGACGGATTACCCACAAAGTGGTTATAACCACTCGGGCTGGTTACACCCCGATGGAGATATCTACTACTTAGCGGATGAAAACCACGGCCGTGATCTAAAAGTAGTTTCCGTGGCGGATCTATCGGATATCTACGTGATCAATACCTTTAATGCCGGTTCTCCCGAGCAATTCACAATACCTCACAACTTGATCATCCGAGATAACTATTTGTATGTAAGTTACTACTACGATGGGGTACAGGTTTTTGATATTACCGATAAAGAAAACCCAGAACGGGCCTATTTCTATGATACCTATCCACTGGCCCACGACAATAGCTACGAAGGTAGCTGGGGAGTCTATCCACTCTTACCATCAGGTAAATTTGTGGTTTCGGATATGCAACACGGCTTATTCATTTTTGATGCCCTACCGGATATCGTAAACGGGGTAAAAACGGCACCTAAAGAATTAGCTCGCTTGTCGATTTTCCCAAATCCGGTGCAAGATCAAATCGTTGTTGACTTGGATACGGAAGAAGGGCAACGGGTGCAACCTACCTTGATGAATATACAAGGACAGGTGATCCAAAGCTGGGCTGCGGAAGGATTATTGGCTGGTAATAACCAATTTACGTTGACCTTGGGGGCACAGGTAGCTCCTGGTTTCTATGTAC
>JBCDIO010000531.1:0-3707 GCA_038748815.1 Bacteroidota bacterium | reverse complement strand
GCTTGATAGCCATTTACTTTGGCGCGTACGTCAGAGACCAAACGAACGGTGGTATGCAATAATTCACCATTCGCTAGAATGTGTGCACTACCATACGCATCCTTCACTGGCACCCCTTCGTGGTACTGCTGCCAATATAGGTGGGTAGTTCCAGATCGACGAGACACGTATTGGTCTGTGATCTGATACTCACTCAAATCATCGGTTGTCAACCGAAGTTGATCTTGATGCTCGGTTAAATAATCATTTACAATGGTTGGGAGTGTTTGCCCCTGGGAAAACCAAGGTAGGGCGAACAACATCCCTAGTAGGAGTAAGGACTTCTTCATACTAAGAGATATGCTTGATTAAATAGTTTTTCTTCAAAGCTTTTAGAATATGAAGTCTGGTTGGATGTGGGCGTCATGATTCCGTTCGAAAGAGGAGATTGATGGATATCTCGGAATCGTTTATTTTCAATCTAATGGAAGACTGAACGCCTGGGCCAAGCCAGCATTCAATCCCTAAACAAGCTCTTTGAGATGCTTAAAATAATAAATCTGCCCGTCGTCCAGGTTGCCTGGCTCCATTTTTCGACTCAAAGAGTAGCGAAAACGGCAAATCCTACTAATTTTTGTCATTTGGTTCTTTTTTTCGCAATGCTCCAATGACCTCTAAAAGCTGCTCTATTCGAGCTGGTTCTAAAGGGTTTTTCCAGAATCCCTCCTTTTTAATCCAAGAACCAACAATGGCCCCATCTATTAACGGATATAACATCGGTAGGTTTTCAGCACTCAGCCCGGAACCGATCCATACGGGTAGCTTTTTCCGAGTTGCTTGCAAAACCTGAAGGTCTTCTTCCCTGACCACTTGCCCGGTGCTATTACCCGTAACAATGACTCCATCGGCCGCAAAAAAGTGTGCGGCATTGGCTGTCTCCACTAAATCAACATCTTGGGTCAAAGCGTGGGATGCGTGTTTCTTTTTAATATCGGCCAGAATGGGAATATGTGTCGCACCAATCAACTTACGGTATCGCAATAATTTTCCGGCATCACTTTCCATCCACCCTTCATCCGCTAAATGTCCGAAGACGAAGCCTTCGGCTCGAACAAAGTCTAAGCTGGCCGCTAGAGCTACGGCTAAAGCCGCTTGATTAGCCCCTGCGAGGATTTGTATTCCAATGGGTCCGTTAAAGTAAGTCCGAGCCACCTGCGCAGCCGCGGTCATCCCCGCCGTTATCTCCGGTCCTACCTCCCGCTTGAGATAAGGTATGTCGTGCATATTCTCCAGTAGAATACCGTCCATCCCTAACTCGGCAAAAACCCGAGTCTCTTCCTCAACCTTTTTCAAGATATCAGAAAGTCGTCCTCCGTAAGCGGGCGTGCCAGGGAGAGCAGGAACATGGATCATGCCAATTAGTGGGCAGCGATATGGAAAGAGATCAGAAAGACTCGACACAGTAGAAGTGTTTAGTTGGTCAGAATGTACTATTTTTCCCACAAATTATCGGTCTATGCCTAGCTTGATCCAAACCAGTACAGAAGTGGCCGAAGCCCTGGCTACCAACCAAGCCGTAGTGGCACTCGAATCCACCATTATTACGCACGGTATGCCTTACCCGCAGAACTTAGAAACCGCCCTTCGGGTGGAGGAGACCGTACGGGAGCAAGGAGCTGTTCCCGCCACCATTGCTATGGTAGATGGAATTGGTAGAGCGGGGCTCGTAAGAGCGGAATTAGAAACCTTAGCTAAACTTGGTCCACAGGTCACCAAGTGTAGCCGGCGGGATATTCCCTACCTTATTAGCCAGAAAAAGCACGGAGCTACGACCGTTGCGGCAACCATGATCCTGGCTGCCAAGGCTGGTATTTCTATTTTTGCAACGGGTGGTATTGGAGGAGTACACCCCGGCGTAGCGGATACCTGGGATATTTCTGCGGACCTGCAAGAACTCGCGCAAACCAATGTGGCTGTAGTTTGTGCCGGTGCTAAATCCATTCTGGACCTCCCTAAAACCCTCGAATACCTAGAGACCGTTGGTGTTCCAGTAATTGGTTACCAAACGGAGGAATTTCCGGCATTCTTCACCCGTCGTAGCGGCCTCAAAGTGGAAATTAACTTAAATAGCCCCTCCGACATCGCTCGGCTTTTAAGAGCAAAATGGGATTTTGGACTCCAAGGAGGTGTTTTAGTGGCTAATCCAATTCCATTAGCCAGCGAGCCCGACTATGCACATCTAGAGAAAGCCATAAAAACGGCACAAGCACAGGCCCAAGAACAGAGAATCCAAGGTAAAGCACTGACCCCATTTTTACTGGATCGAATTGAGAAAGAAACACAGGGAGAAAGCCTCAAAGCTAATATTCAACTCGTTCTAAACAATGCTCGTTTGGCAGCTAAAATTGCCAGGGCTTATGCTCAGTTATGATCTTTAGTGATTCCTAGACATAACAAAGGCTCCCCTTCCGGGCAGCCCTTGTTTTCTTACCTATATCGTGGTCTATTAACTAGCTAATGGATTGCTTACATTCGGTGTTTCAGCCCATTCTTCTTCTGGAATCAAGCGACTTAAATCCAGAAAGAACGTCTGTAGAAATTGCTTCATTTCGGCCTTCACTGCTACATCAAGATCAGCATTATCCATTAAGGATTCTAAAAGCGATGGCTTCAATTGCTGAAATTGCTGGATAGCCAACAACAACGGTTCTTTATTCTTGCCCCTCCATTGGAGCATCCGATCAGTAACTTGGTTAATCGGCATCGTTGGATACGGTTTTGCATATGGAGCGTTCACCAAACCCGACTGATCGAAATCGTAGGGAATTGGAATGGCTCTGCCTTTCTCTATATCCTTCACCAAAACCAAGTTATGGCGGTTCGAAAGGTTCCAATCCGTATTCCCAATAAAGTATTGGAACAATACAAAACTACCATAGTCATTGCCAGATACATTTCGTATCACTTCATCTTTTACTTTCTCGACTTCCAAGCGTGCGTATAAGTCTTGTTTGGGTTCCAAGAAAAACACCGGCAAGGATACTCCTTTTGCAAAAGAGCTGGTTGGAATATATTCGATTTCGGTTGAGTAGGTTTGGAAACTGTAAGGCGTAATCTGTTGGTACATCTCGTAAGCTAAACGCTCCCGGTGCAACAACTGCTCGCCTTCAGACTCCCACAAACATGGACTCACCATTTTAAGTTTACCGCGGTGAATTTGTTCTCCTCCGACCCAGATTGAGCTATCCACTCTAATCTTTAACGGCGGTCGGTCGCACAAGGTACGGCGGGTGTTTCCACGCAAAGCAACCTGAACGGGAATGTCAAATACCAAGCCTTGTGCAGTGGTTCCTGATAAACTTCCGTCCCTCCAGCCAGATTCCCGATTGGCTCGATCTAGAATAGTTGTATCAAAGGTTAATTGTAATTGTTGGGGCTGGTTTTTTTGGAACCAGGTAAATAAACTGATCGGTGACGTTTCCGGGGTTTTGGGAGCACATGCACTTAGGCTCAACAAAAGTAGACTTACGAGAAGGACAGGGAAGAGGCTAAAAACACGCCTCTCCCCATCGGGTTCGATTGTTTTCATTTATGTGGTTGAATTTGATTCAAAAGTATGGCCACCTTCGACGAAATGCTACTTTTTTCGATTTAGCTGAGCGTTTTTTCGTGCAGTATTGAGAGATTCATCGAAAAAAGTACTTTACAATGTGACCTAGAAGAGAACT
>JBCDIO010000530.1:0-3713 GCA_038748815.1 Bacteroidota bacterium | reverse complement strand
GGGCACTTTACGATAGCGAAAGTTTTGAAAAGTGCTCCCTTTGGTATGAAAATTTTGTGAAACCACTAAAATCCAAACAAGATTTGTTCATGCAACAAGGCCATCTATTGCGAATCATCTAAAAAGTATGGGATCCAGGGTCATCGTAGTGACGTGCAAATACTTCCATAGCATCGATTAGTGGAAACACCTGTAGGCCTTTTTCTGTCAGTCGATATTCCACCCGAGGAGGAACAGTTCCGAAGTTCTTTCTAACGATCAGTTGGTCCACAACGAGTGTTTTTAGCTCTTGGGTGAGCATTTTTTCACTAATTTCTGGAATTCGTTTTTTCAACTCGCCAAACCGTAGCGGTTGGTCCTTTAACTGATAAATAATCAGTAATCGCCATTTACCTCCAACGAGTTGTAGTGTCGTCCGAATGGGACACCGCGGGCTAATCTTTGCTTTTTCATCATTCATACTTACAAAAAGGTAGGTACCCCTAAAATAGTAAGTAAGTACGACTTCACCTATCTTTATCGTATGAATAATGGAACTATACCAAAGCAAAAAATTGCGCTGATTGGTGCTACCGGAAAGACAGGTACTCAATTTCTGACTAGGGCACTAGAAGCCGGACATACGGTTCGAGCCTTAGTAAGAGATCCTATGAAGTTGCAAATTGCGCACCCCAACTTAAAAGTGGTGAAAGGAGATGTTTTATCCTTGCCGACGGTAAAAGAAGTAGTAAAAGATACCGATATAGTCGTGAGTGTGTTTGGCCATGTCAAGGGGTCTCCAGCTCTATTACAAAAAGATGGTACCAAACATATCCTATTAGCAATGAATGAATTTGCAGTGGAGCGGATTATCTCTCTCTCAGGGGGCGGCCTTCCTTATCCGGAGAAGGATCAACCGAAATTAATAGATAGGATTATCAGAGGTATCATGCGAATTACAGTTCCACAGATTTTACAGGATGCCGAGTACCACTTGGCGGTCCTGAAAGCGAGTGATCGGGTATGGACGGTGGTTCGTGGTCCACGCCTTACGGACGGACCCTACACTGGGCAGTACCAAGTCGGTTGGGTTGGCACGGTACAGGGAACAAAGCTTAGTCGTGCTGATCTAGCAGATTATTTATTGAAGCAAGTCAACCATATCGACTTCCCGAGTGAACTTCCTTTTCTAGCTTCGTCCTAAGACTAGGATACCGCTTCAATCAATAAGTGGAGAATAGACTGAGCGGCTTCGGCGATTTTAGTACCGGGACCAAAGACTCCCGCAACTCCCTGCTCGTATAAGAAATCGTAGTCTTGGTGTGGAATCACTCCTCCAACGATTACCATAATATCAGAACGACCGAGATTTTCTAGAGCCTGAATGGTTTCGGGGACCAGGGTTTTATGCCCTGCGGCCAGGGAAGAAATACCCAAAATATGAACGTCATTTTCGATGGCCTGCTTGGCGGCTTCGGCGGGTGTTTGAAACAGAGGGCCTACATCTACATCGAAGCCAAGGTCGGCGAAGCTGGTAGCAATTACCTTGGCTCCCCGGTCGTGTCCATCTTGTCCTAACTTAGCGATCATAATTCTGGGGCGGCGGCCTTCTAAGTCCGCAAACTGATCCGCTAATTGTTGCGCGGCAAGGAATGATTCATCCATTTTTATTTCACTTGCATACACTCCACTGATAGAACGGTTCACCGCTTGATAGCGGCCATAGCTCGATTCCAGCGCATCGGAAATCTCTCCCAAGGTAGCACGAGCTCGGGCCGCTTCAACCGCTAAAGCCAGCAGGTTGCCCGTTTTATTTTTAGCAGCTTGGCTGATGGCGTTTAATGCGTTCCGCACTTCCTCTGCATTCCGGTTGGCTTTCACCTCTTGAATACGCTGTACCTGCGATTCCCGAACGGCCGTGTTATCTACTTCCAGAATATCAATGGCGGCTTCCGTTTCCGGTACAAAAATATTCACCCCAACGATCTGTTCTTGTCCACTATCAATTCTGGCTTGCTTCTTGGCGGCAGCCTCTTCGATGCGCATCTTGGGAATTCCTTCCTCAATCGCTTTAGCCATCCCCCCCAATGATTCAACCTCATCTAGATGAACTTGGGCTTGTTTGATGAGTTCTTGCGTCAGGTATTCTACATAATACGAACCAGCCCAGGGGTCAACGACCTTCGTCAAGTCGGTTTCTTTCTGGAGATAGATCTGCGTATCCCGAGCAATTTTAGCGGAGAAGTCCGTAGGCAAAGCGATGGCTTCATCTAGAGAGTTGGTATGCAAGGATTGCGTACCACCGAACGCTGCGGCCATAGCTTCGATCGCCGTTCTGGCAATATTATTAAAGGGGTCTTGTTCGGTAAGGCTATATCCTGAAGTTTGGGAGTGCGTACGCAAGGCCATGGACTTAGGATTCTGCGGATTAAACTGACCAACAATCTGGGACCAAAGTACCCTTGCGGCCCGCATTTTAGCGATCTCCATAAAGTGATTCATCCCGATACCCCAGAAGAAGGATAGCCGAGGGGCGAAATCATCGATGGCTAAACCCGCTTTGAGTCCCGTTCGAATATATTCCAAGCCATCGGCTAAAGTATAAGCTAGTTCCACATCGGCGGGAGCACCTGCTTCGTGCATATGGTAACCACTGATACTGATAGAATTGAAGCGGGGCATATGCTTGGCCGTGTGGGCAAAAATATCAGCAATCAGGCGCATGGAAGGTTGAGGCGGATAGATATAGGTATTCCGCACCATAAACTCCTTGAGGATATCATTCTGGATGGTACCGCTTAATTTGGCACCCGGTACTCCTTGTTCTTCGGCCGCTACAATATAAAAGGCCATGACGGGGATAACCGCTCCGTTCATGGTCATGGATACCGACATTTGATCCAAAGGGATTTGGTCAAATAATATCTTCATATCCTCAACCGTGTCAATGGCTACGCCGGCCATCCCTACATCACCCGCTACACGCGGGTGATCCGAGTCGTAACCCCGGTGAGTAGCCAGATCAAAAGCAACCGAGAGTCCTTTTTGCCCTTGGGCTAAGTTTCTTCGGTAGAAAGCATTACTCTCTTCGGCCGTCGAGAAACCAGCGTATTGCCGAATCGTCCAGGGGCGTACTGCATACATCGAGCTGTAGGGGCCGCGTAAGTACGGTGGGATACCTGCCACAAAACCGAGGTGTTTTGCCTCAGTGATCCAATCGGCCTGAGGTTGGCTACCGACCGAAATCCCTTCTGGAGTTTCCCAGATGGTCGACTCTTCTCCACCTTCGGTAAATCGATTGACCGCTTTAGGGTCAAAGCTCGTTTTTTGAAATTTGGTTGGTTCGGACATAACTAAAGGATTACCACTGAGTGAATCGCTGAACGTATAGGATCGGTCGGGTGATAAAAATAGGCTTCTATTGGAATAAAGCGGTAAAAAACGGTCTGTTTTCCTGGGGTCAGCTTTTGGTCAATGGCTATTTAATTTGACATTACCGTTTTGAATTACATATATTGTGATGCCTGTTCTCGCAGATCGTTGTAATTAATTTTTGCATCATCAGACAACGTTCTATCTATTTTGGCCCTCTCTAAGATCGAGTGCCTACCTTCTTAAGACACGTACTTGCAACCTAAAATGAGTGATTATTTAATTGTTTCTACTCAATAGAAACCCTAAATGATCAATCATGAAATCTTTTTTTGTACTCCCTTTTTGCTTTTTCTTTTTTG
>JBCDIO010000529.1:0-3746 GCA_038748815.1 Bacteroidota bacterium | reverse complement strand
GGTTTACGCGGATTATATTCCGACCGCCCATTCGCACGAGCACGGTGAGCACAGGCATGAGCATGGAACCTCCGGCCATAACCATGATCACAGTCACGACGGGCATCACCATAGCCATACTACCGGTCAAAAATTACGGACGAATGAGCAGGGTATGGTCACCGTGGCTCTACCCGCCGACGGGATCTACTATTTGCGGACCATCCATATGGTCAATCTGCCAGATGATCCCGAATTAACGCACGCTTCCAAATGGGCAACCCTGACGTTCGAGGTCAGCCACGCCCACGGTGCGGATACCCACACCCACGATCATGAAGAAGAATTCCTACCGACTGGGGTATTCGTTTTAGGTAGTGTCTTGATCATTGCCGTATTATTCTTTGTTTTCCGAAATTCCAATGAAGATGCAGCGTAATTGGCAGAGGCTCTTAGCGATAGGATTCGTATTTGTCCCCTTGATAGGTTTTGCGCACGATGTTTCCAGCGCTGATCAAGCCATTCTACAAAGCGGGGGGCTGGGAGCCTACGTTCGGGTTGGGGCAACCCACATGCTCACGGGGTACGACCACCTGCTTTTTCTCACGGGAGTGGTTTTCTATTTGCATAACTTCCGGGACATCTTAAAATTCATCACCGTTTTTACCATCGGTCACTGTATCACCTTAATCGGGGCGACCTACGCGGGTATCACGGCCAACGAGCATCTAGTGGATGCGGTAATCGCATTGAGTGTGCTCTACAAAGGCTTTGAGAATTTAGGTGGCTTTGAGAAGCTATCCGTAAAATCGCCTCATCTATTGCTGATGGTGGGCCTATTTGGTTTGATCCACGGGTTTGGGCTTTCTACCCGCTTGCAATCCTTTGATATGGGAGAAGGGCAGTTCTTAGGGAAGATCTTATGCTTCAATTTGGGAGTAGAACTTGGACAGATTCTAGCCTTAATCCCAATCGTATTTATCCTTTTACAATTGCGGAAGCAGGCACAATTCCCGGCCTTTTATAAGGCGGTCAACTGGTACTTAGTCATTGCGGGAGTGGGTTTATTGATCTACCAGTTATACGGCTATTTCAATGGGCATTAAAGGCGGTCCTAATCAAAGACGATTCTTTTAACTCGGCTAAAATGTAAGTATTCGCGGCGGGCTCCTTTACGGATCAAGGTTCGAACGAGTAAGGGGAGCATCGAGGGAGCCAAAATGCTACCCCTTTAGGAAGAAATAAGAGCCCTCTAGGCAGAGAGCTCTTGAGCAAATTATTTCTGTCGAATCAAAACTGCTTTCCCAAAATGCTTGGGTTCTTGGCGGTATTTTGGATTGCGCCCTATGGTCTGCAGAAAAGCCTGTGTTTCCGCCATGCCCGCATTATCCACGTAGATTAGCGTACCCGCATGAAAGTTCGGTTCCAGCATCCGGAATAAGGGTAGATAGAGGTCCTTCCAACCGTCCAACAACAGTAAGTCGATGGGACGGTCGTGGTGCTTGAGGGTTTCCATAGCATCTCCGATTCTTAGATCAATCAGATGATCAACTCCCGCCTTCCGGAAGTTCTCTAAGGCTTGATGTGCTTTGGATGCTACCAACTCGGTGGTAATGATATGCCCTCCGGTCTCTTCGACCCCTTGGGCCAAGAAGAGGGTTGAAATCCCAAAGGAAGTTCCAAACTCCACAATATTCCTCAATTGGTTCGCTTCAATCAATTGGACTAAATCAGTCCCTTGCTGGGGGTCGATCGCCAAATAAGCCTGACTAAAATCACCCGGTTGGGGAGGACGAAAGAAGCTTTTTGCGGCTCCTTTGAGCATTCGACGATAGTCGTTTCTGGCGTCATCGTACAAATCAGAAATCGTCTGCGCAATGCTGTTATTTTGAATATACTTCATGTAATGTGATAAAAAGGAATATCGGATTAGCCCGATATTCCTTGCGTTGAAAATATGTTTTGCTTTCCTTAAAACATCTGGATTATGGTATGCTCCATATATGTTCAGGATGAGCTCTTATTTGTTTAAGAAGGCATAGCGTCCCATGGAAATCGTTGATTGTTCCATGTCCTGCATAAATTCTTGGGCAATGGGGGCCTCCATAAAGGGTTGCAAAGCGGCATCCGAATGTTCTTTGCTATCCCAATACACTGCCACCACTTGAGTACCCGATTCGTTGGTCCCGGTCAAGCGCTGTAAAAACCCTGTTTTTTTGCCCGTAAACTCGGTTTCAACCCGCTGGTTCACCCGCTGAAAGGCATCCAAATCCGTTCCTGGTTTCACCGCAAAGGACATGATCTCAATGAACTGGCTTCCGGTAGCCGTAAATGCTTGATCCATACCATACCGAGTCATTTTCATCGTCGGCGCATTAATCATTTGGGCATAATCGGCCACCGAAGCATCGGACATAAACTTTTGCATGGATGCGTCGGCATTGGAGGCATTTTCCCAGAATACGACGACCGCGTAATTACCTTGGTCATCTACCCCACTTTGCCGTTTGATAAAGCCGGGCTGCTTACTGGTAAAATCGTTTTCTACCTTAAAGTCCCTTTGGGCAAATTCGGCGGCATCCACTGCTTCGTTAATCTGGAAAGTGGTCACCTCCATAATGACTGAACTAGACATATCCACTGGAGTATTTGAAGGTTCTCCACAGCTGGCTAAAAGCCAAACTGGTAAGAGTAAATAGATGAAAGAAGTTCGCATCGTACTTAGTTTAAGCTAATGGTGAAAGAGGCTCCCGGTTTGAAATCAAATCCTTCTCCGATTTCTACCACTAGCACTTTATCAGAATCAATACGCAGGTTTACGGAGCTGTTATTCACGCTAAACCCTTCCACATTTTGGGCTTCCGCAAAGGTCAAGTAATATCGATCGTAGGTATCTGCTTCAATCATTCGGAAAAGATCTCCGTAGGTTGGATCTCCATCCTGTGCTACGAGTACAAAGGAGATGCTATTCTCATCAATATCTATATCGTAGAGATTTAGTAGATAAGCTGGAAACTCCACCGCAGCACCTACGGTAGCAGTCGCAGCTAAGGAACCGGCAGGGACCTGAAAAAGGTCTTCGATGGCCAATTCTGCATCCGCTGTAAACGCAGTAGATTGAAAGGTATTGGTAACCGTAACACTAGATTCTAAAGCAATGGGCGGTACCTCCTCTTCACTGCAAGCAGTAAAGCTTAGGGTGGCTATAATTAATCCTAAAAATACGGATGAAAATTTCGAAAAATACATGAAGAGGGTATTGGTTAATGAATGATACAAAGGTATCCCCATACCCCTCCTGAAGCATTATAGAAGTGAATCCAAAAAAGGTAAAAGTGTAACCACCCCGAGTAAGCCCCTACAATTGCTGTCGAAATTTCAAGGGGGTCATACCCACATTTTTCTTAAAGAATTTGATCATATTAGGAGGCTCTTCAAAGCCGGTTCGGTAGGCTACTTCGTTTACGGTAAGAGCAGTAGAAATTAGATGGCGTTTAATTTCCACCGTTACAAAGTCATCGATAAATGATTTAACGGTTTTACCCGTCAAATGCTTTACCACATCGTTCAAAAACTTATAAGAGACAAATAATTTTTCCGCGTATTTTCTTGAACTTCTGGTATTTACATACTCTACTTCTAAAAGGTCTTTAAAGGAACCAAAGATCTCTAACCAGTAAGGATTTACTTGTTTTACCGAACGGACTTCCTTGGCTCGTTCGGCTTTAAGCAATAAGACCCGTAACATGGACGCTAGGATCTCTGAT
>JBCDIO010000528.1:0-3746 GCA_038748815.1 Bacteroidota bacterium | reverse complement strand
TACCAACTAGCGTTACCCACGGATAAACTTTTTGTCCTACCTTTCTTCTTTGTATACTTCGTGTACACGATCTTCGAGACCTATACCTTAATGAAACTGTCTTACTTAAAAGCACCCGCAAAACATGACTCCAAGCATTCTCAAAGCGATCATTGATCAGACACACGAAATTGATCAATCAGCGTTTAACCCACAAGACTTTTCTTTCCTATCTAAAGGTCACAATACGTTTGTACTGGTTTCTGAAGCAAGCAATTTTGAAATTGAAGTGGTAGCAGCCGACTGGCATACTAAATCATTTCAAATGCGGATCAATGACCGCGATTACACCGTTCAATTGAAAGATGAATACGATATTCTGATCGATCGTTTAGGTTTTGCAAAAGCTGGTTCACAGCAAGTTAAGGAGCTTACCGCTCCAATGCCTGGTCTGGTCTTAGAAATCTCTCTTGAACAGGGACAGACAGTAGAGAAAGGGCAAAGCATATTGATTCTGGAGGCGATGAAAATGGAGAATGTTCTTAAATCCCCTGGTGATGCTGTAGTAGCTAGTATTGAGGTAGAAAAAGGGCAAGCGGTGGAGAAGGGGCAATTGTTGATTCGCTTCGAGTAGTCTTACCTAAAAATCACAATCAGCACCGTGTTCTTTTAGCCATCGCTCGTGCTTCCGATATTCTGGCATAGCTCGTTCTACGTGCGCCCAAAAGGCGGGCGAATGATTCATCTCCAATAGGTGGGCTAGTTCGTGTACGATGACATAGTCGATGACGGGGCTTGGTGTCAACAATAGGCGAGTGGAGAGATTGATATTCTTCTTCGAGGAGCAGCTCCCCCAATTGCTACGGTTGTACTTTAATCGAACCCGTCCAATGACCTGTTGAAAGTGTCGATCATTTAATTGGTGGACCCGCTGAGTAATAGCCGGTAGAAAATCGGCTCCAATAATCCGGCTTAGTAAGGTTCGAATGGCTTGCTGCCGCTCTAACGGATTTTGCTCCCTTTTTAATCGGAGCAAAATGATACCTTCCTGGAGTTTGGCAGTATTGGTTTTACGATTTTCTTCTTCTAGCCGTAGGACGTACTGTCTACCTCCAACAATCATGCGATCATCCGTTTGGTACTCCACCCGTTTAAAAAGGGTCCCCCAATGGCTATCCTTAGCGAAGGTTTTGTGAACCCAAGCTTCAAATTTTCGGAAGATATCCTGCGTCTGGGTGGCAGAAATAGACTTAGGTAGTCGTAGGGTAGCACCCGATCGGCCCATAGAAAACCGGATACTAGCCCACCGAATCCGATGGACGTGAACGGGAAGGATCCATTCTTTGGTCTCTATATAATATGTTTCGGTTGCTTTAGCCATAAGGAAAGAAAAGCATCCGGGACCCCGGCGGGGTGCCCCGGAAACTAATGAGGGCTTACCCCCGTTTTTGAGCAAAGTCCTCCATGAGGTCAACTAATACTTGTACACTTTCCTTATCCATGGCGTTATAGATAGATGCCCGGAATCCACCTACTGAGCGGTGCCCTTTTACACCAGAACACCCATTATCTGTACATAATTGTAAGAAGTCTTTCGTTAAGGAGTCATCTTCAAGAACGAAACAAGCGTTCATTTTTGAACGATCTTCCACGGCTGCGGTACCCTTGAACATAGGCAAGCGATCGATCGCACCGTATATAAGGTCTGCCTTTTCTTGATTTCGCTTTGCCATTGCCTCCAATCCGCCGAGTGATTTGATCCATTCAAGTGTCAATTTACACACGTATATAGGGTAGACCGGGGGAGTATTGAAAGAGGAGTTTTTATTGATATGGGTTTGGTAGTCTAGCATAGTCGGAATAGCGCGTTCTACTCGACCAAGGATTGATTTCTTGACGATGACCAGAGTTGTTCCGGCGGGACCTAAGTTCTTTTGAGCTCCGGCGTAGATCAGATCGAACCGGTCAATGGGTATTGGTCGACTGAAAATATCTGAAGACATATCGCAAACGAAGGGCACCTTGGTATCGGGCCATGCTTGGTACTGAGTTCCAAATATGGTGTTATTGCTGGTTAGGTGTAGGTAGCGCAAATCCGTTGGGATTTCGTAGTCTTTAGGAATGTAGTTGAAGTTGGATTCCTTTGAAGAGGCCAGAACGTCTATCTGTCCAAAGTGCTTTGCTTCCTTAATAGCCTTGGTTGACCAGGTTCCGGTATCAACATAGCCAGCTCGCTCCTGCTCATTTAGCAAGTTCATGGCAGTCATATAGAATTGAGAGCTAGCTCCACCGGTCAAAAACAGTACCTCATAGTCAGATGGAACGCTCAACAATTCCTTGACTAATGCTACCGCTTCGTCCAGAATAGCAACAAATGCTGGACTACGATGGGATATTTCTAGAATAGATAGTCCGATTTCGTTGTATTCAAGGGCTGATTCTGATGCCTTTTTCAGAACTGTGGCTGGAAGAATGGCCGGTCCTGCGCTAAAGTTGTGGACTTTCATGTTTTAAGCTTCTTGGATTAACATTAAGTGATTTCTTCACCCTCTAAGGGCTTTCTTTAAATGGTGGCGTAAAAATAGCCTTTTATGTGGTTTAGAAACAGCTTACAATCAAGGAATTATTCGAGTAGCAAATTCTGGTAAAAATCGACTGGAATTGGAGCTTGGGATAAAACAAGTATTTTTTTTGAAAAAAGTTACAAGAGGGGTTGCACAAGAAAAAAATGGTTTATACATTTGCAACCGCTTCTGAAAGCAGGGGCATTGCAAAAGAAGAGAAAATGAAAAAGTTTGCAAAAAAGAACACGTTCTTACCTGTATAATTTGGACATTAAAAAAGCTCGACATATCTTTGCAATCCGCCCTTGAAAGAAAGGGAGCATAAAAAGATCGAAAAGCTTGTAAAAGCTAAAGATATCAGCCGCTATTTGAGGGGCCAAAAAAGTTCATTGACGTATTGGAGAAGCACAAAAGAAAAAAGAGACGGTAAGAGAATTACGAGGCAGAGAGAAGAATTCCAAGAAAGATTTCGTTGCGTAAAAAAACAAGAGAGGACAATGTTTCTATGATAGATTGAAAGAGACGTTATTGGTTTTCGGGCTGATGATGTTTAAAGATATTTACCATGGAGAGTTTGATCCTGGCTCAGGATGAACGCTAGCGGGAGGCTTAATACATGCAAGTCGAGGGGTAACAGGAAAACCTAGTTTTCGCTGACGACCGGCGCACGGGTGAGTAACGCGTACACAATCTACCTTTGAGTGGAGAATAGCCCCGGGAAACTGGGATTAATGCTCCATAGTATTATTGAATCGCATGGTTTAATAATTAAAGCATTGCGCTCAAAGATGAGTGTGCGTCCTATTAGATAGTTGGTGAGGTAACGGCTCACCAAGTCAGCGATAGGTAGGGGGCGTGAGAGCGTGGACCCCCACACGGGTACTGAGACACGGACCCGACTCCTACGGGAGGCAGCAGTAAGGAATATTGGACAATGGGGGCAACCCTGATCCAGCCATCCCGCGTGCAGGATGACGGCCCTATGGGTTGTAAACTGCTTTTATTTAGGAAGAAACGCCTGGATTTATCTGGGCCTGACGGTACTATTTGAATAAGCACCGGCTAATTCCGTGCCAGCAGCCGCGGTAATACGGAAGGTGCAAGCGTTATCCGGAATCACTGGGTTTAAAGGGTGCGTAGGCGGCCTTCGGTCACTCGGAACGACTCGTCCATGCCTTGCACGTGCATGCGGACAGTCTTCGT
>JBCDIO010000527.1:0-3769 GCA_038748815.1 Bacteroidota bacterium | reverse complement strand
GGTTTTTTCATCTGGTTAAACATCCATTTATCGGATCTTTCTACTTTAGAAAAGCAACCTTTTTCACCAATTTTATTACTTAAGACCTCTATTTGAGACCTTCAACTTTCGGAAGTAGAAGCTTCTTTTTTAACTTAGGTTTATCAATAAAATTAAGTCAATTGAACGATATACTCATACCACTTCCCCTTGAGTATACAAACCCAAAAAGCTTCTAGATCATGAAACAGATTGTAGCCTTCTCCTTGTTGCTTTTACTATCCTTTTCGGCCACTCAGGCGCAAATTAATATTGGTCCAGAAAAGACTCCAAAAACTCCACCCAAAGGATTTTCGCAAGGTTCCTTAGAAGCCTTGAGTAAAACGCAAATGTACTTTGTCTTAAGGCCGGAAGATGAAGAATACGCCGATCAGTTAACCGAAATTTTTGATCAGGTTTGGACCTTTACAGAAGGGGTGAAACTCATTACGCGCGACGAATTCAAGAACCTCGAGCCTACTGGAGAAAAAGATTTTTCAACCTTAGCGATTGGGGTAACTTCTGTTACTTCACAGAGCTCCTTAGCCACCGCTTACAATTTCTTCTTGCATTTGAGTATGCCTGGCCAAGAAGTCCCTTATACCGAAAAGGAGATCAAAAAGTTAAAAAAGCAAGGTAAAGAACAGAAACCAAGGTATGAAGAATTCACCTTTGCAAGAATTGAGTTAAATGCATCCTGGGATTTTTACACGGAAAAAAAGAAGCTGATTGCGAAGGCAGCCCTGCGTACGGATGAACAAATTCCAGAAGAGATTGTCGATTATACATGGAATGAAATGATGTTCTTCAACTGGAAATATGGCTATCTAAAAAATGCGCTACAGGAAGTAAATCGGCTACTCAAAAATGAAGAGCCCCGCTGGCTTCTTCAAGATTATCAAAATGGATCGGCTCTAAAAAACCTAAGAAGTCAACCCATTTTTTTGTCCGAAAATATTTTAATAAAGACGAACGCCGTTACCGGAGAGCAAAATGAGAAACACGATATTGAACAGCTTTTTAAAGCCTACGAATTCCAGTACGAATTAGTATCCGATGAAAAGCTGAACCAGATGATTCTCGACGCTGAAGACCCCTTCTTTTATCTACAATATGTCCAAAGCTATAATCTCGGGCTTTATTCCATAATCAATGGTCAAACCGGAGAGATCATCTATAGTACAACGGACGTGGGGACGGTAAATATCAAGGCAAAACGCATTAAAGAAATCAGTGAGGCTATTGAAAAGGCCAAATAAGTTTCCATCTTTGGGCGTCCTAAGTACTTTGTAACCTAAGAAATGAATATTTTGACCGAGAGATTTTGTGCAGATCAAGGCGCGACAGAGCCTCATAGCCATAGCTATGAAGGCGAGTACGTAACGACGAGCTGGGCAAAAGGAACCCGTCAAAAAGTTTAGAAATTTAGGGTACAAAGTACTTAGTCAAAATTGAGCAGATACCATCAAATTAAGATAAATGGAGTACGGATTTATTCGTCATTTAATTTTCTTACTTGGATTCACCTTCTTCTTGGCAAGTCCTATTAAACTTATGGCCCAAGAAGTAAGCTTCGAGGCAGTAACCGACGTGAAGCAGATCCTCGAAAGTAATTACATGGAAGTCTCCTTTGTTATTACCAACGGGCGGGGACGCTACTTCAAACCGCCTTCCTTCTCCGGCTTCAAAATTCTACGAGGCCCGGTGACCAATTACAGTATGCAGAACATCAATGGCGTTTCCTCTACCCAGATGGCCTACGCCTATGTATTACAGCCCGAGCGTACCGGCATTCTGACCATAGGCCCCGCTTCGGTGCAGGTAAACCAGCAGTTGTACAAAACAAAATCTCTACGAGTTACCGTCATCAAAGATGATGCGGCAAATTCTCAGAATGTCAACAGTGACTTACCGGCGGTCTTTTTTAAGGCAGAATTGAGTTCTTCGGAGGCCTACGTGGGGCAACAAGTCTTTCTGGACTACAAACTATACGTCCGGTCTGGCTTGAATAAAGAGCGCCAACGTATCGTTACCGAGCCCTCTTACCAAGGCTTCTTCCAAGAACCAGTCAATTGGTATAAGGTGTATCAGGAGGTCCTTGATGGTCAGCAGTACACGTCGTGGATCATCAAACGGGTCGCTTTATTCCCGCAGACCTCCGGTACCCAAAAGATTGGGGTGGCCCAGGTCAACGTAGACATCGCGGACCAAACGCGAACCTTAGGTCTCTTTGGTTACCCGACGGAGCGCCTCTCCCTCCGATCGGATCCAGTAGACTTAGTCGTCAAACCACTTCCCTCGGGTGCGCCCGCCAGTTTTAGCGGGGCGGTTGGTAACTACGAAGTGAGTGCCACTTTTGATAAATCTCAACTAACAACCGACGATGCCCTTAAAGTTCAGGTCAGAATGGTAGGGAACGGAGACGATAAGCAAGTACGCGCTGTTGACCTGGAATTACCGATAGATACCTTTGACCTTTATCCCCCAAAAACGATGCGGGAACAAAAGGTAGACCGAGAGGGGCAGTTTCGCCACGTCAAAGAATTTGAATACGCCCTTACGCCGAAAGTTCCGGGCAACTATCGTATAGAAGTGCCTTTTACGCACTTTGCCCCGGATTCGGCCAAGTACGTCACGAAAATCATGACCCACCAACTTCTGGTACGCCCCGGCGTTCAATCGAATAATAATAAGCCTACTATCGCTACCAGCAGAGAAGAGGAGTCTTTTCTTCCGCAAATCACCTCTACTCGGCTGCGGGATCGGACCCCTTCCTTCCAGGCGGGCCCTCTATTCTGGGCACTTAGTATCCTACCCTTCATTGGGGTGGGAGTAGTGGCCGGAGTGCAGCGACGAAACCAACAGCTGGCCAATCGTGACCCCTCGGAACTGCGGAGATCCAAAGCCGATCAAATAGCACTAGAACGTTTGCAAAAAGCCCAAGTATTCATGACGAACAATGATCAGCGAGGCTATTTCGATGAGCTATCAAAGGCCTTAATGGGTTATATGCAGGATAAAATGGGGCTGGAACAGGCGAAAATGTCTAAAGCGAAAATTCAAGAAACACTCTTACAAAAAGGAGTACTGCCAGATATAGCCCAACGTTTTGTCCAATTGCTCCGGGACAGCGAGATGGCTTTATTTGCCGGGGTGGATCAAACCCAAAAAATGGCCAGCACCTACGAAGAAGCGCGAAATCTAATTCGGCAAGTAGAAGAAGCTTGAGCAAGAAAATAAACGCTATACCCGAGGTGAAATCGTTTCAGCTGGTCCCTAATCCCTTCGTTTGGGATATAAAGCCATAAGTCTTTGGTCTAAATAGACTTCGTCTTGCTTATAGAATCCCTTTTGCATACCTATTTCCTGAAAGCCAGCTCGCTCGTATAATTTGTTGGCTGACTCTAGGTTTGACATTACCTGCAATTCGATCTGTTCTAATCCTTCCAGGGCGAAGGCTTCGGCCACGGTAGCTTGCAAAAGATGATAGCCTATTTGTTTCCCTTGGTGTTCCGCTTTCACATACATTTGGATGATCTCTCCTCGATGCCTGCATCGTGCATCGGATAGTCGGTAAAAGCCACAAATACCAATTAACCGATCACGGATAAACGCTCCAAGGATAAAGTTTTCCAGATGCTTCTGCTCCACGTAGTTTTCAAAGGCCAGCTTATTCCGTTGTTTTTGCTCCTGGTAAGTTGATCCAAAGCTATTGGGATAGGCCCGCAAACTTTCTAAGCGTAGAACCCGG
>JBCDIO010000526.1:0-3775 GCA_038748815.1 Bacteroidota bacterium | reverse complement strand
TTTTTGATGAATATCGCTATTTCGAGCCAGCCACCGAGTTTCAGGTAGTCGAATACAAAGGCAAACGAATTGCCCTAACGGTTTGCGAGGATATTTGGAATGTGGGTAACGAAAACCCACTGTACCGAATCAGTCCGCTTGATGAATTGGTGAAACAAAAACCCGATTTCGTACTCAACCTATCGGCTTCTCCATTTTCCTTCGACCACGCCGAAGATCGCATTCACGTGTTACGGTCGAACGTTGAGCGCTACGGTTTACCCATGTTTTACGTTAATCACGTTGGCGCCCAGACCGAATTACTATTTGACGGAGGCTCGCTGGTTATCAACAGCAAGGGAGTCATAGTTGATGAACTCCCATATTTTGAAGAGGTATTGCGGGTCTACGAACTCGATGAAGTGGAAGCAGCCACTACCGAAGTGGTCCAGAAAAAGGAAAAGATGGCCTTGATTCACGATGCCCTGGTCATGGGAATCAAGGACTACTTTGGTAAGCTCGGCTTAAAAAAGGCCATCCTTGGTTTATCGGGTGGCATTGACTCTGCGGTGGTTGCCGTATTAGCCGCACGTGCACTAGGGGAAGACCAGGTCAGAATGGTCTTAATGCCTTCACAATTTTCTTCCGACCACTCTGTGCAAGATGCCCGTCAACTGGCCCAAAACCTGGGCTCCCAGTATGATCTGATTGGTATTGAACCGATCTACGAGTCCTTCAAACAAGCTTTGGAGCCCCATTTTTGGGCGACTGAGTTCAACATCGCGGAGGAGAACATACAAGCTCGGGCGCGGGGTGTTTTATTGATGGCCTTGAGTAACAAGTTTGGCAACATTCTCCTAAACACCTCCAATAAGAGTGAAATGGCCGTCGGCTACGGTACGCTGTACGGAGATATGTGTGGCGGTTTATCGGTGATTGGCGATTTGTACAAGATGGAGGTCTACGCCCTGGCCCGTTACATGAATAAGGATGGAGAAGTCATTCCGGAATCCATTATTACCAAACCTCCTTCTGCCGAATTACGCCCTGACCAAATGGACAGCGACAGTTTACCAGACTACGAAATTCTGGACGAGATCCTATTCCAATACATTGAACGTCGGCAGAGTCCACAAGACTTAATCGAGCAGGGCTTTGAGGAAGCCTTAGTTCGCAGGGTACTTCGCATGGTAAATATCAATGAGTTTAAGCGGCACCAAACCGCACCGGTACTGCGGGTTTCCTCCAAAGCCTTCGGTATGGGCCGACGGATGCCGATTGTGGGTAAATACTTAGCATAGCATGTTTTGGTCTGGAATATACTTTAGCTGGATGGCGATCAGCTTACTAGGGTTAGGGGCTCAGGCCCCTAAGCTAAAGGGCACCTGGAAATTTGAGCAGATATGGTATGGAGATTCCATTGTACTCGGTACACAGGCCGATCCTTGCGGAAAAGCAGATCAGTTCGTCTGGACCAGCGGGACTGCGATAGACACCTTTTCCTTTGCGCAGCATCGCTTTGTAGGTCAGCGGGTAGGGGTTTCGGGAGAATATGTCTGGATGTTTGATCCGGAGACCTTTTCTCCGAAATGGACAAATAATAGTTGCCCTACATACTGGTGGTGTTTAGCCTCCGACCCCAACAAGCTTATCCGGCTGGACGGGAGTGGCCTTGCAATATACCACCTGACCATACCCGATTCTACGAGCCTAGATTTGACCTTAGAAAGATCTTTAGTAGTCTATGTAGGGGAATTCCCCCGCCGAATACTGCTGAAAAGGTCTTAACTTCGCCGCAATAAATACACCTGTCTAATGAGTGAACAAAATCCAGAAGGAACCGGAGTAGATGAGCGTTTTTTCCACCGCGCGGACGAATACATCAATGTAGCGAATGAGCAGATCAAAATTGTACCGCGGTCGCAGGTTAGTGCCTCGATGCTGTTTGGTACTGCTCGCTTTAATGCTTGGTTATCGGCTACTCAATTTGAGTCATCGGAGGCTTTGGAAAAAGCGAAGGATCAAGTTTTAGACTATTTCACCAACGAATACCGGCAGATGCTCGAAGAAAATCTAAAAGATTACATCAAGCATTACGACCAGTATATGCAATCAAACCCACCAGAATAGCATTTCTTTAGCCAACTCATCCTGTCTTCAATCGGGTGATTTTCGTGCATCTTATACGTCTACGCCCCGAGTACTCGGGGGGAAGTTTCTCTGAATCTTCGGGGGAAAGATCGGCCCCTAGGCTCGCATTCTACAGCCTCCCGTAAGGAAATGGAGTCCATTTTTCCATTTATCGTCGGCCGCTAAAATCTCCATTCTCTTCCAAAAACAGCGCATTTCCTGCTAGTCGACGAAAGTTGTCCGACTAGCTTGGTCTTTACCTACATCTTTGAATCGTAATCAAGAACAAACACAAACATTCAATCTAAGGAAAGCAATAAACCAACCCTCTCGACTACAAGCATAAACGCGAACAACACTCAACAAAAAACATAAACATTTCCCCCCCCACGGGTGCATTTCACGCTTTCGCATTAAGCAGCTTTCTTGATAAGAGTCCGAACCATTGATTGTCGACCACTTTTGAATGCGCAACGCAGGTTCAAGATAGGTCGAGCACCCTCATCAGACCAGCGTTGTCCAGATAACTTCATTCGTTTTTGAACGACCGTTCGATGAGCAGCTTCTATAGGCCCTGAACCGATCATATATCCAGCTTCAAGGTACTTATCATAATGCATCCTGTAGGCATTATCTGAAAAGTAATTGAGCAATTTAGTTCGTTTCTTTTTGGCCGTTTTTGTCCTTAATGGCAGTTCCTTGATATGCTTTACAACTTGATCATATTTTCCAGCTTTAAGTTGTTCTTTACGCTGTTCATACCATTGTGTATGGTTCTTTCGGATTTTACTAACCACGTCTTTAGCAAATCCGCCCAGATGCTCACACACATGAAAGAAATCTAGGATTTGCACAGCACTATCGTCATATTTTGTCATCCATTTCTTCATCCATATGGCACCATCTGTGAGAAATACAAGCTGACGTCCAGGCGCTTTCAACTCTTCAATCAAAACAGAAAACTTACTGGTGAATTTCGTGAAATGACCTAGACTAGCAGCATACTCACTGCGCTTAATTACATTGCCTCTATCCTCACTATCAACTACTTGTATGTCTGAAGCAAGAAAGACTCGGCCAAGCTTAACCTCTTGCCAATCATCATCAGAAAAAATAAAACCGCCATCAAACTGAGCATATATCGTATCCTCATTTATCGGGCCAGCAGTAGTTGAAGCAGCTTGTCGTTTATCCACATCATATAGATCTTGTTCTAATAAATCACCGTAATGAACACACATGCGCTGTATAGTAGAATCACTTACTTGGATTTGGCAAAGTTCTTTAAGCATACGACTGGCTTGATCGTATACATCCAATTGCCCACAATACAAAATACGATCCTGACACAAGGGACTGTACTTAAAATTATGCGGCCATTGAGCAAACTCGTGATCTCGATGAAGCGTCACTTTTCCGAAGGTCGTTGTGATGGACTTTTTTTTCGATAGTTATCCGGTTGCTTACCTAGATGAGCCTGTAAAACACTTCGTTCCAGTTCCTTCATAATCTCTGCAAACTTCTTCTCATAGGCGTAAAAGTCTCCTTTGGCCTCTAAGGCTTCCAGTTCTGGCCAACGATCCGCCGCTAGTTGTAGATACTCTTCTTTTGTCATTTCTTTTTACTCCAAGATAAACCTTCTAGAGCGAAGGCGTGAAATGCACCC
>JBCDIO010000525.1:0-3788 GCA_038748815.1 Bacteroidota bacterium | reverse complement strand
GATAGGTGTCCTCCTCCCCGGGGTATTAATTCTCCTAACTTACGCTGTAAAAACCCCCGAAAGATTAGCTCTTCGCCAATAGCTGGTGCTAAACCCATGGTGGTCAGGGTCAGAATGAGTTCTCCCGGGGACTCCATCTTTAGAAAATTCTGAATCAAATTGTTGGTAGAGTCTTCTACCTGGACGAGCCATTCTGGCAGAGGGATAGATTGGTTCCATTGGTATAGCCACTGGGCTAACGGGAACGAAACTAAAATCCAAAGCGCACCCAGGAGTAACCACGACCAGCTCGGTGCTCGATGGATTAGCAGGCGTCGGGCAAGGCGTTCTTGGTATAAAAAATAGCCAAGTGCTAAAGCGGGAATTAAAAAGGTAAAGAGTTGGTTGATTAAGGCGACTGATCGCAGCAAATTTCGGTCTTTGGTAAGCTCCGATCCACTGAGGGTCTCCATAAAGCTACTGGGGTCTAAACCGTTGATCGAGACCCACGCCAAGATAATCCCTTGCCCGAGTAGCATAAAAAAGAAGACCGATAAGAATAATAGAAGCACCACCGCCGCGGCAGGGGTATCGGATTTTAGATCAAAAAGTGGGTTGGAGGCCATTTGCCAATATTAGGTGTACAATTGGGTCGATTATTCAATGCACTTCTCAAGAAACACCAAGAAAAGGTACTGGTTTGAAAACAATGCAAAAGGGTAAGTCTTTTATCTTTGCGCCCGCAAAGGGCCTTTGCTTGAGCGGGTGCCCTTAACGAACTTCTTAACCAAACGAACCATTCATGACCCGACTAAGTGTAAATGTCAATAAAGTAGCGCTTTTGCGCAACTCAAGAGGAGGAAATCTGCCTGATCTGGCACAAAGTGCACGTGATTGTGAGGCCTTCGGTGCTCAGGGCATCACCGTACACCCCCGACCCGACGAACGACACATTCGGTATGCGGATGTTCCTATGCTCAAACAATTGGTGCGTACCGAATTCAATGTGGAAGGTAATTGTATTCCATCCTTTATGAAACTCGTACTAGAGCATCGACCCCATCAAGTAACATTGGTTCCGGATTCTCCGGACCAACTGACTTCGGATAGCGGCTGGGATACCATCGGGCAGGCTGATTATTTGAAAGATATCATCCAACAGCTACAAGAAGTAGGTATCCGGGTTTCTATTTTTGTGGATGCCGAAGAACGCTTTCTAGAAGGAGCCCATGCTATTGGGGCGGATCGGGTGGAGTTGTATACCGGGAAGTTTGCGGAACAGTTTACCACCGATCCTAAGGCCGCTGTTGCGGCGCATACTCGTTGCGGAGAATTAGCCGGCCAGCTAGGGATCGGCCTCAATGCCGGACATGATCTAAATCTCGAGAACCTACGCTTTTATAAACAAGAAGTGCCCCATCTACTCGAGGTATCGATTGGACACGCCTTGATCTCCGATGCCCTCTATCTGGGCTTGAAGAATACGATTCAGATGTATCTGGACCGCTTAGCTTAAGGGATGGGGAATTAATAACGGTCCGAAATAGGAGTAGATTATTTTGTGCGTGAGAAGCAGTCCAAATCGGACACTTATTGTTTCCGTATCCCTAAGCGGCAAATACAATATCAAGTACCTGGCAGATTATTTCTGCTGCTCCTTTAAGGTCCTCTTCTGTATGTGCTGTAGATACGAAACCTACCTCATAGCCGGATGGTCCCAAGTAGATGCCGCGTTGCAGCAACTCATGGTGGAGGATCTTGAATCGTTCGATCCCTTCCGCGTGAATTTGATCGGCTCGGATGATCCGTTCTTCCGAAAAGGCGAACCAAAAAATAGATCCAATATGTGGGATACGCAGCGGCCAACCCTTCGACTTGGCATAGTCCTTAATGCGTTGGGTAAAGCCTTCGGTTTTAGCAGCAAGGTTTTCGTATACTCCGGGCTTCGCCAATTCTTGTAAGGCCGCATAGCCCGCCGCCATCGCAACGGGATTGGCGGAGAGAGTACCCGCCTGATAAACGGGACCTTCTGGGGCTACATGCGCCATAATCTCTTTACTAGCACCGTAAGCGCCAACGGGCATTCCACCACCGATAATCTTTCCATAGGTGATAATATCTGGCTGGATATCATAGTATCCGGCCGCTCCTTCAAAGCCAACCCGAAAACCGGAAATCACTTCGTCGAAGATTAGGAGTACACCGTATTTATAACACTTAAGGCGGAGGCACTCTAGAAAGGATCGATCTTGCAGCAATAAGCCATTATTGGCTGGGACTGGTTCGATGATTACACAAGCAATATCATCTCCGTGTTCTGCCAATGTTTTATCTAGAAGGTCAGGATCATTGAGTGGTAATACCAAGGTCTCCTGAACAAAGGAAGGAGGAATCCCCGCCGAAGTGCTCTCTCCAAAGGTGGCTAGGCCAGAACCGGCCTTCACGAGGAGCGAGTCAACGTGTCCGTGGTAACACCCTTCAAATTTGATCACCTTGCTTTTGCCGGTATAGCCCCGAGCTAATCGAATACCAGACATTACGGCTTCGGTCCCCGAGCTAACAAACCGGATTTTTTCGATATAGCGATTGTGCTCCAGAATGAATTTTCCGAGTTGATTACCAAGGGCGGTTGGCGTTCCAAAGGAGGTTCCTTTCCGAACGGTTTCTATGATAAAGTCTCGAACATTTGGATGGTTGTGCCCAAGGATCAGCGGACCCCAAGAGCAGCAAAAATCCAAGAAGCGGTTGTGGTCGGCGTCAATAAAATAAGCGCCATTCCCTTCTTGCACGAATAATGGGGGACCACTGACCGATTTGAACGCCCGCACTGGAGAATTTACTCCTCCAGGGAAATAATGTTGTGCTTCGTCAAAAAGGGCTTGTGATCGCTCCCGAGAAATGGTTACTTGTACATTCATGCTGTAAAATTAGGTTTCTTCTGTCTTTGATGCGGTATGCTGCCGTCATTATCTCGCAATAAACGGTAGCTGTTTTCTACGGTTTATGCTTTCAAAAAACAGCACTTCTTTTGAAAATGTTCCATGGATCTGTTTGGCTCCAGCTTCAATTTGCAAGGATTTGTTTTTCTGACCAAAAAATTGCTTATTGCAGTAGCAAGTAAATGATGGGCTAGCCAACAATCTCTTTTAGCATGCCCAGATACATAGAAAGAACGGTGCAAGAAATTGCCCAGGATTATCTTCGCGACAAGTACCGTCGCAAAGCCCGCCGTCGTCGCATCTATTCTGATATTGAAGTTCGGACTAAACCCAAGTTTGGCGGTAAAAGGGCCGATGGCTTTTTAGCGTTCCAACACTGGCTTTGGGGTACCTATGTGGTCTCTATGGAGGCAAAATCCTATAAAACCATCCCGGCTATGACGCCGAAGATGGACTCTCGGCTTTTTCTGTTTAATTGCTTGCGGGCTGGTTTTATCATTTCCTTACTGACGGGGACTCTATTCGTATTCTTAAATGGAAGTGCTTCTTCCACCGAATTGTACTTACCCTTGGCTGTTTTAGTCTGTGGGGGTGTGGCCTACGGTATCTTGACCAGAAAAAGTTTCTCCCATAAAGTAGTTGATGTGATCAAACAAGTGCGTCAATATCCGGCGAACGAATATTGGTTGGCTTTCTCGCAGGATAGCTTGGATTCCCTTAAAGATGAACGCGTAGAGCATTTGGTGGAAATAAGTAGAAATTTGGGTATCGGTATATTGATCGTTAAACCCGGTGGTCGGGTGGTCGAGCGTATTAAGGCTCGCCGTAAATGGAAGATGTTTGGCGACTATTTACGGTTTTATTCTGTGG
>JBCDIO010000524.1:0-3790 GCA_038748815.1 Bacteroidota bacterium | reverse complement strand
TTGCCGGCCCGATTGAAAGAGGCGATGGTTTCGGCAGATTGTTTCCGCAGATCATGGTAGGTACTGCCTTGGACGATCGGAAAAAGGGTTTGGGTGTATCCATACCGGTCTTGCGCCTGATCGAAGTGATCGCAACAACGCTTCAACCAGCGATGGGTCAGATGCATAGAATCGGTTGCGTATTGCCGTTCACAAGGATAAGGAGTACACTCATCGAAGGCCATGATAATATCCGCTCCAATGGAACGCTGGATATCGATAGCATCTTCTGGCCGGAAAAAATGTCTAGCTCCGTCAATGTGAGATTGAAAAGAAACACCTTCTTCCTGAATTTTTCGTCGGTTGCTAAGGGAATATACCTGATAGCCGCCACTATCGGTTAGCATGGGCCGGTCCCAACCAATAAATTGGTGTAAGCCACCGGCTTGTTCTAAAATATCAATACCGGGGCGGAGATACAAATGGTAGGTATTACCCAAAATGATCTGCGCTTTAATTTGCTCCTTCAGTTCCTTCTGATGGATCGATTTCACGGTACCAGCGGTACCTACGGGCATGAAGATGGGGGTTTGGATCGTACCGTGATCGGTTTGGATGGTTCCAGCTCGGGCCGAGCTCTGCGGATCGGATTGTTCGATAGAAAAGGTGAAAGGCATTCAGACGGTTCTAGTGCAAAACGTTAGAGTGCTAAGGTACCAACATTCTGGCACCTCTGGCGAATTAGATTTGATATCGGTGCCGATCCAGTTTAAGCAATACACCAACAAGTAAGGTAAATCCAAGGAGGGAGGAACCGCCCTTACTAATGAAAGGGAGTGGAATACCAATGATCGGCATGATACCCATGGTCATACCAATGTTGATGAGGAAGTGGATGAAAATGATTCCCGCCACTCCATAGGCATAAATTCGGGCAAAATTTGATCGTTGACGCTCAGCTATGGTGGCGATTCGAATCATTAATAGGCAGAATAACCCGATGATCGCAAAGGTTCCGACAAAGCCTTGCTCTTCTCCAATCGTACAAAAGATAAAATCGGTGGATTGCTCAGGAATATAATTTCCCTTGGTCAACGTTCCTTCTAAAAAACCTTTACCGGTAAGTCCTCCGGACCCAATGGCCATTTTAGACTGTAAGACATTATATAGAGAACCCTGTGGATCGCACTTTTCTGGATTTAACCAAACGTTGATCCGGTCTTGTTGGTGGGGCTTCAAAAAGTTATTAAAGGAAAAGTCTGCAGCTATGACTAAGCCAATACCTAAAGCAAGGCTAACAACGGAGGCAATGGCAGGCCGACTAGCTCCTCTTACTAAGAGACGAAACGCCATCCAAGTTACCATTGCCAGTAAGGCATAAAGCAAGTAGATATATTGCTCAGCTGGCAAAAAGGTGTAGGTACCAATAATCAAACCGAGAACGGTCAGGTACCAAAACCACTGAGCTTTGAGTTGTGCTAATAAAAAAAAGGCGATCAAAGCCGATAGAGAAGTATTGACATAAATAGGGTCAAAGCGCAAACCTAGGATTAACAGAGTGGTAAAAGATAAAGAAAGAATGAAAAAGTTGGACGGAAATCCCTCGCGGTAGAGAACAATGAAAAAGGATAAAAATACGAGTGCCGATCCGGCATCGGGTTGGAGTAATATGAGGCCCATAGGAATCAACAAGATTCCCAGTGCTAGTATTTGGAATCGGCGCACTTTCAAATTGACTCGATAGGTACTTAGGAAGTGTGCCATCAATATGCAGGTGGCAAATTTGGCAAATTCCGAAGGCTGAATCGAAAAGCCACCCAATGAAAACCAGGATTTGGCTCCTTTTATCTCGGTACCGAAAAGCAGGACACCCACGAGTAAAGCCATGGCTCCGATATAAACGGGGATGGCAAAGGTTCTCCAAAAATTACGATCGATAAATTGTAAAAAGACGAGTAGAGTCAGGGAGATACCGATCCAAATGGTCTGCTTTCCAACGGTGGTTTGAAGGAGAAAATGGGTAATTCCATTCTGATAATGGTCTCCGTAGCCTACGGTGTAGATCATAAGCCAGCCGATACCTACTAAAGCGAGGTATAAAGAGATGGTCAAATAATCAATCCGGCGTCTGCTACGAGTAGCCATACTTCCTCCTAATCAGTGGATGTTAGTTAATAAACGAATTCTTCGGGTCGTATCTTGGAGTCTTGGGCCGTATAGGCTTGCCCATAGTCGTTTTTTAGAATGTGGAGAATGCGTAAGGCATCTAATTCGGTGGCAAAAGCTCCTGCTCTAATCTTGTAGTATGGGGGATCGTGTTCCCAATCAACTGGAATACTAGGATACAGTGCCCGGAATTGCTGTAAGCTATATTCCATTTTCTGGCGGTCGGTGGTGGCTAGCAATTGTATTCTGTAACCGGAAACAAAAGCCTGATTCTTGTTCGCATTGATGAACTGTTCAAACAAGGCGTCAATTTTGGGGCCTTCCTTGATTTTTACGGTTGACTCTTGAGCCCATAAACCAGAGGCAGCGAGTCCGCAGAAAAGTAAAATAAAGGAGATACGCTTCATACGTCTTTTTTTTGGTTCGGCCTATGGCTGATACCGATTGTATCCAAAGATACGACATCCGTTGCGAATATACAGAAAGTGAAGGATCGCTAGCTAGTTGCGGTCTTGCTGATAATTCGGACGCCCGCTGAAGTTCCTAATCGATCTGCTCCAGCCTTAATTAATGCCAAGGCCTCGGTATGGCTGCGTATTCCTCCGGAAGCTTTGATCTTGATGGCTGGAGGTAGGAGCGATCGAAGTAATTTGACAGTTTCTACATCAGCCCCGCGGCCGTGAAACCCCGTGGAGGTCTTTACGAAATCAACTTCACGATTCTGACAGATTTGACAGGCTTTTTCTAACTCCTTTGTGGTGAGGAGTCCTGTTTCCAGAATGAGTTTGATGACTTTTCCTTTTAGGTGTACGGCTCGGGTGACACTATCGATGTCATTGGCTACGTGATTCCACTGATTTGATTTGAGTGCGGAGAGATTAATGACTACATCTAGTTCTTGGGCTCCTTCGTCGATGGCTCGTTTGATTTCTTCCACCTTAGCGGGGGTGGCAGAATAGCCCATCGGAAATCCAATGACGGTAGAAACGACCGTAGGGTGGTTTTCGGTCCAGCGGACAGCATCTCGTACGTGATATGGAGAGACGCACACTGCTTTGAATTGGTGTTCGAGAGCTTCGCTACACAAGGTTCTGATGTCTTCACTGGTACTATCTGGGCGCAGATTGGTGTGGTCAATCTTTTGGGATAACTGCATACTGGCATGTTATGTGAAAAGCTCGTTGTGAGCAAAAAAGCTCAAGTCTAGGCTATAGTGATTTTACTTTCATTTACGCTTCCGAAGAAAACGTGTAAGTAGTTGATCGCAAACGAAAAACATTACTTGAAACGTAGGGGATGTACGCACTGTAGGGGGAGGGTAAGATAATCCATTTTTTTTGTTAGGAGGGATTTTATACTGGATTTTAGCTGACAAATACGGGAAGATAGATTCCATTATTTTGAATTTGTGAAATACTTCAATCTTTAATTCAGTTAGCACTCGTCATATTAAATGTTAAAATGATGCCATTGGCAGGGTTTTTCTTTCTCATATCAGCACCCCGCCAGGGTGTTTTTTGTTTTTAAGTCATTGATGAACAGTTGTTTATATAGGAAGGCGCCTAATAAATTCTTTCCTGAGGGGTATTTTTATTAATATTTTAAAAGTTAAAAGGAACCCTTCAAAAAAAAGAGGCTGCCTCCG
>JBCDIO010000523.1:0-3796 GCA_038748815.1 Bacteroidota bacterium | reverse complement strand
TTTATCAAAACCATCCATTTGGGTACCGGCTACTACCGAATTATCGGCACCTAACCAATCTTGTATAAGGGTTTTATAAATGGACCGGTAATCGTACTGGGGTCCTTGTAGTAGATTCCCGCTATTGCTCAGGTTACTCAAATCGACGTTGGTGCCGTGTACCCCGGCTTGCACGCCATTCCCAAAGATGAACATGGGGGCTAAGGTACCGTGATCGGTGCCGTTACTTCCATTCTCTTTAGCTCTGCGTCCAAACTCGGAGAAGGTAGCCGTCATCACCCGATCGCTTAAGCCCATCTGTTCAAGGTCCTGGTGAAATGCCTGAATGGAATTAAAGATATCCGCCAATAAATTAGCGTGTTTCCCTACGTGTGTTTCTCCCGTTTGCACCTGATTAGCATGGGTGTCGAAACCCGTCTTATGCACGAGGAAGATTTTCGTTTTGCTACCTCCATTAAGGAGTCGTGCCACCATTCGCAATTGATTGGACAGACCCGAACTTGGATAATCCACACTGGAATTGCTACCCAGATTATACACCTCCGTAATGCGTTGCCCGTAGGCATTGGTACTATTTTCGACGTCCATGATATACTGGACGGCATCAAAGAAATCGGTATTCTTAATAGTGGTATGGGGAGCGGTTCCTATACCGCTTAGCAAGCCGTACAGGTCGGCTGGGTTTTGGTTGGTCAGATTGGAGGCAACATATTCTTCAAAATGATTATGAAAACCCAGCGAAGGCTTGACATCCCCCAATTGGATACCCAACGGATCCGGAAAATCGGGGCTCGGATTCCCAGAAATTCCGGGAAAGGCAGTCTCCAAGTAGCGCCCCATCCAGCCACTGGCCAAATTAGAATAATCGGGTGTACCATCCCCCCCACTTAGCCATAAATCCGTTGATTTGAAGTGCGATTGGTTGTAAGAAGGATAGCCTACCCCTTGAACCAGGGCTGCCATTCCGGTATCGTACATATTCTTAAAAGCCGTCATAGACGGATGCAATCCAATTTGGTCTTCCAAGGATAAAGTATCATCCAAGGAAATAATACCATTGTTGCCCGTATTGGCTAGGCCAATACCCGGACGTAGATTAATATAGGTATCGTATTGTTCGATGGGTATAAGGGTATTAATACCATCATTTCCACCTTTTAAGAATAATAAAACCAACACCCGGTCTTCAACCTCTTGACAGTTGAATAGCGGTAGCATACTGCTGGTTGCAAAGGAAGAAACGGGGAGGCCATTGAGCACCATTGGTGCAGCGGAAACACGGCCTATATTTTTGAGAAAATTTCTGCGCTTCATTTGTTTAGTTTAACCAAATCAGAATGTTTAGAAAATGGCTTACCTCGAAAAAATCGGAGCGAGCAACCGTTCGTGGAGTTTCCTCCCAGTGCCCCTTAGGACTTATTTGGAAGCCCATCTTTGGGCTACAAAAAAGGGCTTACATCAGTTGATATTCTTGCGAAGAAAGCAGGGCCGTAAATAAGCGCTCGAGTGGAATTCGGATATTTGTATCGTCTCCCGTAGCTTCGTAGTTCTGCCACTCAAAGTACCAATTCAGTTCAGAGAGGTCATCTAGAAATATGTTGTGTAAGAAATAATTCAATCGGTCTAGTTTTGGGGCCTCCGGGAACAAGAGAATACAAAGGATCTTCACTAGGAATTTTGCTTTCTCTGGGCTCTTGATCACAGCGTTGCCCGCAACGTATTGAACGATATCAAATTCTACACCTCCGTTACTACCGGCTACCAACACTTTTTGCCCCTTTAAAAGAATCTCCGGGAGCTTGTACCGTGGAATAAGGCTAACGCTGTTAAACCAGTACTCCGAATAATTTGGTTCCTGATAATAGGCAGGGTAGCCGGCAACGGATTCGGGCATAAACAGGTCTAAACCGCCCATCGTAAACAGGACGTTTTGCACCGTTTGTTTGTACCACTTGTTGTAGTGATTGTTTCCATCAGTGATGGGGTCAGGTAAATTGATATCAAAAAACCGGACAGTATGCGTAAGTAATTCGAGGGGAGATTTCACCAAAGAACCTACCGTATTATCCTTGACTTTGTTATCATCCCGATCGTAGAAGTGTAGGCTATTCAGTAACTGCGTAAGCGTCGGTTGGAGCTCGTAATTGTTTTCGTAAAGCGTATTCGCTAACGGCTCGATGATATCCGACTCAATTTCAGGGGTGATTTTAGAATGCACAAAAAAGCGATATAACTTCCGACAAATATTGCGGGCAGTGGCGATCTGATTAAATACCATCTCCACAAAGTCATCGAGCTCCCGGAACATATCTTCCTTATCGACTGCTCCAATAATTGTCGCATTCCCAAATGCGTAACTGAAGGTCTTATCGGTCGTATCGTGCTTAGAATACTGTCCTTTCCCTAATTGAACGCCCATCGCGGTATCCCAATAATCTGGGTCACCACCTAATGGTCGGGAAGTGCGTCGGAACCCGGTCAGCAGCTTGGCGGCGGTAACAATATCCTCCTCTGTATAGTTGGTATAATCACCCGGTCCAACCTGTTCCCCCTTCCCAATCGTAAATAGCTCGAAGAATTCACGTGCGTAATTCTCATTGGGATTATTTTTGCTGTTGAGTTGGCCGTCCAGGTACTTCAACATTAGGTTATCTACCGTGATCTTCTTGGCACACTCTTTTATGTTTCCCAGTGCATGGTAGCGAAGAATCCCCAGATAATCGAAGAATTCTTTACTGTTGACAATGTTATACTCCGTCACAAAAATGCTATGGAGAAAGAAAGTCATCTTTGACCGCAGGGAAGAATCGTAGGTCGCTTCTTGAACCCACCACGCAACGACATCTTTTCGCTCATCGGATATCCCTAAATCGGAATCAATACCTGCGTTAATCCAGGGCTGACCAGTGTTTCGACTGACTGGCTCCGTCATTAGCGGGGCCGGAACATCAAAAAGGCTAGCGACGGCATCGGAAACTTCCATCTTGCTCATGGCTCGCATTTGCGGAAAATTGTACGCATAAGAACACCGATGTAGCAAATGGGTGGCCAGTCTTCTTTTGAGTCTACCAGAATGCGGTAAAAGTGATGCCATAGAAGTATGGGTTTTTTCGTTGCGAAAAGAGAAAATTGTACAATTGAGGTTTGCTCGCAGTCGAAAACACAATACTTCGCCAGGGTAAGTTATAGCAACTTACCCAAGGGAGAACTACAAACGTTTTTGTTCATTTTGAATACCGATTACAGAGGGGAAAAGAATGACAATCGGAGGCTAAAATTCCCGAGTGAACCATAACATGTCGGGGAACTTTTGTTCTTTCATTTAGAGTTGAAAAATAGGTAATCCAGCACTTAATAACAAGACACTTACAAGCCTCAGACGACACTTTAACAGATAAAAATTGAGTGTATGTAAAGAGATTCTATCCTATAAAAGAATAAAAGGCAGAAGCTTCGCTTCTTACACATACCGAAAGGAATCATTAAACTAAATCAAATAAATTCTGTACCCCGGGTGTTCGGGCGGCTTGAAAGCCTTCGGCGTATTTAAATTGCGCAATTCGACCGTAGGCCATAGCTTTAGCACGAAGGAAATCGATAAATCCCTCCGTCGAAATAGGGGTAGTGGGCTCCTGCCGAAAGGATGCTTCTTTCGCATTGAAGAATTGAGAAGAGAACGCCTGTACCAACGCAATTTTCTGATCGATATAGTCAGAGATATCAACTACAAAATCTGGCTTTAAGTTGTGGTCCTGAATATAATGGTATACCGCAGCAGGTCGCCACTTATCTTGTT
>JBCDIO010000522.1:0-3803 GCA_038748815.1 Bacteroidota bacterium | reverse complement strand
CAAGTCACGGCCTTACGCACATCACCTTTGGTTTAAGTCAAACGCAAGATGTACTGTGCCAAATTCTAGATATCAACGGACGCATCATCGAAGTACTGTACGCTGGGGATTTAGAAGAAGGACCGCAGCAGCTTCTCTGGAGAGCATCCGAAGATCTTGCAGCTGGCTTGTATTTCGTGCAGCTCCAGACGGAGGGCGATCTACAAATGCAAAAAATCCAAATCACTCACTAACCACGTTGCGAGCAACGTGGTTTCCACGTAGCCTACCACGTTGCATGCAACGTGGCTCTACGTGGCTGAATCATATACCATGAAAAAAATAATCCTACTCGCCCTCGGTCTGGGCTTTCTAAATACCTGCTTCGCCCAATGCGGTTCTTACTGGGGAATGACCCGTTTTGGTGGCGTCAATGGCGCCGGATCGGTTTACACCATCGATAATAAAGGCCAAAATCCCCTGATTATCCACAGTTTTTCCTATGATTTTCCGGGGGCCGAACCTTCGGATTTGACGATGGAAGAATCGAATGGACTCCTATATGGCACCACGGAAGATGGTGGTATTTTTGAAGAAGGAACCCTGTATAGTTATAATCCCAATACCGGTGAATTTGTCCTCTTAGTATCTTTTGAAGAAGAAACGATCGGGGCCAATCCCGAGGGTGCTTTAGTGACCGATGCTACCGGAAAAATATACGGCATAGCAACTACCGGAGGGCCAAGCGGAGAAGGCGGTACGATCTTCGAATACGATCCCATCTCAAGTACCTTTAGTACCATTTTTGAGTTTATTACCACACCATTCCGCGGTTCTGGAACGACACTGATAGTAGGTTCGAATGGTCTATTCTATGGTTCAACCAGTTTCAATGGCGCCAACAACGACGGAGGACTGTTTTCCTTTGATCCAGTAAGCCAAAGTTATACGACACTTTACGAATTTGACGATGCTAATTTACAAGATGGCGAACGAGCTGGTATCCAATTAGTGGAAGGAGCAAACGGCATTCTGTACGGTACTACCCAAGAAGGAGGTACTAATGATAATGGTGTGCTCTTTCAGTACGATTTGATGAGTAATACCTTTACGAAGCTCTTCGATTTTGATCAGACGAGCTCAGGTTCTGGTCCCCGTGGTCAGTTATTGTTGAGAAGTGATGGCAACCTCTATGGCGTTACCAAGTTTGGAGGAGCCAATAATAATGGGATCATTTATCAGTACGACCTTAGTCTCAATCTACTTTCTACGCTCTATGAATTTACGACCAGCGACGGGCGTAGGCCGGAGGGAGGACTCCTTGAAACCTCTACGGGCATTTTGTACGGCTCGACTAATTCTGGAGGGGATAATGGAGACGGTGCTATTTTTGAATATGATTTAACAACCAATACGTATACTAAGAAGTACGATTTTGATCGTGATGTGGAAGGGGAAGAACCCGAAGGAGAATTCTTGCTGGCCTCTAATGGTCTGTTATATCTGGCGCTAAGCGACGGCGGAGTGTATGGCGAAGGGTCGATTGTGGAGTATAGCGTAGGGGATACCACCATAACTGCAGTAGTCGAATTTCTGAAAGCCACAGACGGGGCAGAACCCATTGACCCGCTAACCTATAGCAGTGATGGTAAACTGTATGGGGCCGTAAACGGAGGTGGTGAAATAGAAGGCGGTGTACTGTTTGAAATTGATTTGACGGATAGCTCCTTTCACGTAATCCACGAATTTTTGGTGGAGGCGGACGGGCGTCGACCCAATGGACAATTAGTGGAAAAGAATGGTATCCTCTACGGAGTAACATCGGTCGGTGGTATCAACGGCGGTGGTGTTTTATTCTCCTTTGATCCAACCAACGATACCTACACAGTACTACATTCTTTCGATTCGAGTACAGGCACTGGTCCCAGCAATTGCTTGACCCTGACGCAGGCGGGTACTTTATTAGGAGCCACTAGTTTTGGTGGAGCGAATAACGACGGGAATATTTTCGAATACGATTTGACAACAAATACCTACAGTTCCCTCATTGATCTAGAGGAGGCCACGACTGGCAGTGTTTTCTTCCGCGGGTTTTTTGAGATAGAACCCGGCGTATTCTACATCGAGGCCCTCGGTGGTGGCTTGAATTTTGATGGCGCATTGATCAAGTTTGAACAGGCATCGAACACCATCACCCAAATCCATGCATTTGATTCAAATGGATCCGGAGGAAGCACCCCTACAAGTAACCTGGTTCTGGGGGTAGACGGCTTGCTCTATGGCACTACCCAGGGAGGTGGAGCCAATGGGGGCGTTATTTTTACCATAGATCCAGTCACGGATACATACACCGAAATTAAAGACTTTCCGGGCTCTCCGGAGACCGCCAATCCCGAAGGTTTAATTGTCTTTGGCGACAATGGTAAGCTATACGGTTCGGCCGTCGGTGGGGGGACTAACTCGGAGGGTACGCTCTTTGAGTTTGACCCAGTGAATGATACCATTGTTACTTTACTGAATGAACCGCAAACTTTCCGCAGGCCCCAAGGTGGGCTTATCTTTGTACCGGACCTCAGTGCTCCATCGATTAGCGTGAGCTTAGATGCCGTTCCAGGAACGATCATTCCTTGTGGTAAAGCCGACTTTGCAGTATCTGCCGTGGCTACGGATAACTGTGGTGACCCTACAGTGTTAAATGTCATTGAAGTACCCATTCTCACAAATCCTACCATTCTGTACAAAGTCCGTTCGACCAATGCCTTGAAGTTCCGTTTAGACCAGAATGCGGTCAAGGTACTTGGCCCCGATCCGGTGGCATTCTGGAATCAAGTACAAGCGGATGGTGGTATCGCGGTAGAAGATGGCCAGATCATAACCTACCGGGAAGTCAATGCGAACTCAAACCCGATCGTGTACAATTTCAACGGAGCGAATGAGCTGAGCTTGGTGAAGAACGATCATATGACCTTGGTATCCACCGCTACCGATGCTTCGGGTAATCAAACTTCGGAGACTGTGAGTGCCGTCATTCCATGCCTACTTACTCCGGTGGTCAATCCAGCTTTAGCACTGGAAACCTATGAGATGGAAGCAGCAGTTTCTATGGAAGAAATAACTGAATTCCAGGCTTACCCAAACCCCTTTACCAGTACGATTAACTTCGAATTTACAACGAGTAAGCAAGAGAACTTGACGCTAGAGATATTAGATTTGAATGGTCGGGTGGTAGCTTCCGTTTTTGCGGGTAAATCCGAACTTGGGCTACAAATGCTCAGTTGGCAAGCACCAAGTTCACTGGTCAACGGAATCTATCAAGTGCGCTTAGTGACCGGAGAAGAAATTTATACACAGCGTATTTCCTTATTGCGGTAAGCGGTCGAGATCATTGCAAAAGGGGCGGTGCCAACAACGTGTTGGCACCGCCCCTTTTGCCCTTTATTGCCCCTGAACACTCCGATGCAATCCAACACTCATCATGTATGCCCCATCCGCTTTGTAGCTCACTCAACCAGACCATTTAATGTTTCTTCCTTAGGGAAACTTCATGCCCTATTCCAGCAAAAAGAGAGGCTGTCGTCCACAAGTCTGACCTCTAAGTATAGCTTTGAACTACTACAAAAAAGGTCCAAAAGAGCGAACTTTTTGTCCGAATAATCCCTAATTCTTACCCTTTAGAGTCGTTGCGAGAAAAACAGGGTAACTTCTGAATCCATCTATGACCCCAAGCACTCGGGGGCGTAGACGGATCTACCTGGTAGTAGACAGGCCTGCTTGACTATAGCAGGCAAGTACCAAATCCTGCATTTAAAAAAACGGCACTCTTG
>JBCDIO010000521.1:0-3807 GCA_038748815.1 Bacteroidota bacterium | reverse complement strand
TAGTCGAATCACATCTGATAGACCAGTTGGGTTTTACCGTAGAAAAAGTATACGGGGTTGACCTTTCTCCAGCCATGGTTCGTCGTGCTCGTACCCGTATTCACGCGGATGAAGGGGACGTTTTGACTTTGGATCCAGCTATTCGTATGTGGGATGTGGTTTACGCCGGGCACCGAGTTTACCACTACGTCAATCATGAAGAATTACAGTCTGCAATTGAAAAGGCTGCCAGCATTATAAAGCGTGGGGGGTATTTCGTGGGAGAATTTGTTAGCCCGGATCATTCGCGAAACTTCTCCAATATTCAATATTCCTCGGACCAGCAGATAGTGTCCTTACGGCAGGGAGAACTCGTAGAGAAGGAAGGGTTGGTCTACCACCGATCACAGGTTACCAATATCGACTTTAACAAGGGAAAAATGACGGTAGAACCCTGCACCTCCACCGATCAGTTTCTGCCTCCTCTCCACCGAGTTCGGACTTATTTTGAGAAGGCCTTTGCGGGCCGGGTTGATCTGTTTGATGCCGTTACCCTTGATCCTATTGCAGAAACGGCAGATTCGTGTACTTCAACTCGGTATATCGTGATTGCGCAGAAGCAATAACCTTTTGCTATGACTTGGCTCGACCCATTGATCGCCAGATTGTACGATCCAATCCTACGTAGTGCGGAGGCCAATTGGTTGGGCCGAGAGCGTGCTGCCTTAGTAGGACGAGCAAAAGGGAAGGTATTAGAGATTGGGGCGGGTACCGGTGCTAACTTCAAGTACTATTCCGAAGAGGTGGAGGTGCTAGCCATAGAACCTTCAAAATCGATGTGTCGGCGGGCGGAACGTAAAGCCTCGTCTAATATTCAGTGTGCAGAATTTGGGGTTGGCAGTCAAGCTTGGGAGTCGCTCCTATTGTCTTCTTCTTTCGATACGGTCGTTTGCACCTTGGTTTTATGTACCGTCCCGGATGCCCAACAAACACTGCTGGATATACAGCGCTTATTGGCACCCCGGGGCCAGCTTCTCGTACTAGAACACATCCGTTCTCATCACTCCCATGCGGCTCGCTTACAACGATTTTTGACCCCCGCCTGGCGATGTGTTGCCGGTAATTGTCACTTGGATCGCCCTACCGACCAGTGGATTCAGTCTGCCGGATTTCGGCCTTTAGAAGAACGCTATTTTTCCAAAGGAGCACCTTGGTACACCGCAATTTATAGACGAAGCTAAGCCCAGGGAAGAAAGTGGGAAATTCAGCATACATTTCTTACGCAGACCTTGTTTCTATCAGATATTCGGGTTAAAATAGGTCCTTACGTCTACGCCCCGAGTGCTCGGGGTAATAAGAGCGATTTTGCGTCTTTTCTTCGGTTCCTGCGTCTACGTTTAAATATTGATCATGACTCCAACTCAGCTCCAACACACCTGGCAGCGACTATACCCGGCTTTACTGGGCTTTGTCCAAAAAAGAGTCCACGATACGTCGCTGGCTTCGGACATCTTGCAAGATGTGTTCTTAAAGATTCTGGAGCGTCGATCTCAGCTGAGGGAAGAGCAGAAAGTGGAAGCTTGGGTATACCAAATTCTCCGCAATGCCATTCATGATCACTACCGGGCAGAGCAAAAACGAATGGAATTCATTCCCGTTTGGCAGGAAGTGGATTCGGCCGAAGCATCCAAAGAGGAGAAGACCCACGAACGTTTCGCTCAGTGCGTTCCGGGTATGTTAGATGCACTGCCCGATAAATACCGTACCGCCTTACAGTTAATTGAGATAGAAGGCCTTTCCCAGAAAGAGCTAGCGGCTCAACTAGGTATCTCGTATTCTGGTGCTAAATCGCGGGTCCAACGCGGACGTCAATTACTCAAAGACGCCTTGTTGACCTGTTGTGCCATCAAAGCGGATGCTTACGGGAATATTATCGACTATCAGAAAAGATGTGCCTGTTAAACGAGCTTTCGCATGGACAGTACGTTCCCTAGGTGCATGGCCTCGTGTACTCCATTAAAGTTCATGCCTTCCTCTATGGTTTGTAATTTCACTCCGTATGAGGTTTCATACGGGCGAAACTGTTTAAAAATACCAGCCTGATAATCCTGTTCTAGGCGGACTAAAGTAGTATCCATTAATGCTAAAATGTTGGATAATTCTTTTTGTGAGTAAAGTCCATCTGGTCGAGTTCCTTTACGGAAGCCCGGAATAAGCTCTGCACCCAGGGGTACCTCCAATCCACTGAGGCCATAGCTAAGAAGTAAGGAAGTAGCAACTACATGTCCGGCATTCCAAAGGATATTATTATTGAAGCCTTCCGGAATAGTATTCATCTGTTCCAAGGATAATCCATCCATGATACGGCGAAAATTGGATCGAGTAGCTCGTGTTACAGCTAATATGGTATAGATGGATTGCATAATTATTGTTGTTGGTAGGCGTTCATACCACCTTCCAGGTTGTAGTAAGAAGAAAATCCAGCTACCTCCATCATTTTACAGGTACGCCCACTGCGTCCACCACTCATACAATAAACTACGTAGGTTTGGTCCCGATCTAATTCCTGCAGCTTTTGCTGAAAATCAGGGCTACGGTAGTCTAATTCTATAGCACCCTCTATTTTTCCTTCCGCAATTTCTTCCGGAGTACGTACGTCGAGAATGATTGTCTCGGGGTTCGCTTCTAGGAAAGCGGGTAGTTGTGCTACGGTCATACTCCCTTTTTCGGGAGTGGAGGTCTGTTCTGTATCAGCGGTGCTATTGGAGCTAGATTCATTTTGTGAAGAGCTCGATTGACAAGCTCCAAGGCTAGTCAGGAGAAGGAGGATTGGTAAGATTCGCATATGGTTCGTTATTAAAATGAAAGCTACTATCCAAGCTAGAACCCATGGGTACAGGTACTAGTACTTTGTAAACTTAGTAAATGAATATTTTGACCGAGGATATTTTTGTTCAGATTAAGGCGCAGCGGAACTTCGTAGTCGTAGCTACGAAGGTGAGCACGTAACGACGAGCTGGGCAAAAAGAATCTGTCAAAAAGTTTAGAAATTTAGGTTACAAAGGATTAGCTATGAAGGTAGAAACTTTTTAGGGGAGAAGGGGGAGGACTTACTTAGTAACTTCAGCTTGCGCTTTATTAACCGTTGTCCAAGCACCTCCATTTACAGCTTCTAAACCAGCACTTTTGAGTACAGTGGCAGCACTGGCACTACGCATACCAGACGCACAACAAGTAATGATAGGCTTGTTTGCTTTTTGCAGACGACTGATTTGCGATTGAATTTCACCAACGGGGATATTGATGGAGCCAGCTACGTGGCCACCCTGAAATTCTTGGGGACTGCGTACGTCTACTATGATCGCACCTTCTTCCAATAAGCCCTTTAGATCGGGGCCTCCACCTAATATTTGTTTAAATAAGTTTAGCATGATTTTTTATTTTTTGCAAGATAGTCCATGAATGACCAACGGCACTGTGATACGTATCACAGTGCCGTTAGAAAAAGTATCTACCTTGATTTATTCGTATTGTAAAGCGGCTTGTAATTCCTCGGCCCAAACGACTAGACCACCGTCTAGATTGTAGACATTAGAGAAACCGCTATTCTTCATTAGCGTGCAGGCTCTGATGCTTCGTCGACCAGACCGACAGTACACTAAATAGGTAGCCTCCGGATCCATTTCTTCCAATCGGTCGATAAAATCATATCCCAAATAATCCAGATGGATGGCTTGCTTTAAGGAACCACTACTCGTTTCTCCGGGCGTTCGAACGTCAATGATGATGGCCTTTGGATTCTTGGCGTGCAAAGCTAAAAAGCCGCTT
>JBCDIO010000520.1:0-3813 GCA_038748815.1 Bacteroidota bacterium | reverse complement strand
CTGCGTAGGTGGTTACGGGGAAATCCGGGTAGCGTTGCCGAAAGGCCGTCCAATCAAATTCGTAGGGATGCCTAAACTGGTAGAGCATCTCCTTCACCTCTTTCACTATGGGGATAAACCAAGAAAGGAGCGTGACCATCGGCCCTGACATCGCCTGGACCTTATAATTGGTGCCTAAGATCTGATTCATCTGATCGGCCAGTGCTTGTACGGTGGTGACCGGCCCGGTCGGTAAGTGCCAAGCTTGGCTGTAGGCTCCTTCGTCCAGCGCTAACCACACCAAGGCTCGCCCTAGATCGTCGACGTGCGCGAAGTTATGCGGCTGGGTGGGGTCTCCCAGAAACTGGGGGGCTTTCCCTTGCAGCATTCTTTCCAAAAAAGAATTGTACAGGGTACTGTTAATCGCCCCGGGGCCGTAGATATCCGGGGCCCGGCCGATTAAGCCTTCGATCTTCCCCGTTTCGATAGCCTGCATGAATAGCTCGACGGTGCGTTTACGGGCTTGCCCTTTTACACTCGGTGGCCGTAGCGGATGATCTTCTGCAATGGGTACTTGCAATGGTGCGGGACCGTAAAGGTAGATATTATCTAGGAAGATCAATTTAGCATCGGCAGCCGCACAAGCTTCAATGGTATTTTGCATTAGGATTTCCCATTGCGTATCCCAAACCTCCATGTGGTAGGGTAATCCAACGCATAGGTAAACGACCTCGGCACCGGCAACGGCTTGTTTCGTTTGTTCTAGATCAAGGAGATCTGCCTGTTGGGTTTCGTAGTGTTCGCTTGGCTGTATCGAACGGCTGACCGCTCGGATGGGGAGTTGACGGCGCAACAGTTCTTTCAGCACGCCTTGCGCAATGGAGCCATTGGCTCCAAGTACGACCTGAGTGGATGAGGTAGACATATTTTCTTTTGGGTTATTCTATTATACTCAAAACGAAATGGTTTGAGTCGTTCTCGCTCGCCCCTGCGCCCGTCTACTGCGTTGCACCCCGAGCACTCGGGGCACTGAAGCTATGGTTACCAGAGCCTGCCCCCCCGCTTCGCGGTTCACTCACTCAAACCACCTCGTGGTTTGTCCTGCGGAAACGTTCATTCATGCCTTGTTGACAAGCACATGGACTTCGCGCTACCTTTCCCCAACCACTTCGCTTCGAGTATCAATGGCCTTATACATGATGTACGTATCGACCAAGCCCAGGATTTGGTGATTAAACCCCTTGGGCGTCGTACCAATAATTTCGAAACCATACTTTTTCCAAAGCATTACCGCGGCCTGATTGGTGCTCACGACAATATTAAATTGCATGGCTGTGTACCCCAGTTCTTTGGCCAAACGTAGGGAGTGTTTACACATTTGAGACCCAATACCGTGCCGCTGGGCATTAGGATGAACCATGTAGCTAGCATTGGCCACGTGGCTACCGAGATCTACTTGATTCGGTTTCAGCATGTAGGTACCCACAATCTGGTCCTTGTCCTCCGCAACGTAGGTATGCATATAGTCTGCGAACCAGTATTGACCGAGCTTGGAACGGGGTGTTTGGGGAGAAAAAACGTAGGTATCTCCAGTCTGAATAACGGCGGAGAATATCTCCCAAATGGCATCTTGGTCTTGGGGACTAGCTGAGCGTATGATCATGGTTCCAAGGTACAAGAATTAGGTCGATCCACCGATCCAAAAAAATACGAATCGTGGGAATCGAGGCTTGGATTGAAGAAATCGAATGATAAGAGTGTGATCACTAAATTTAAAACTCCAAATTCGCGGAGAAATTCACATCTCCCACTTTCACCGCATAAAATCGGGGTATGGGATTAGCGAACCCACCCACTACCTCCAGGGATTCTCGGTAATCCGTCCAGCCGTTGGCTTCCACATCGCAAGGGAAAGGAAAGCGCCAAGAAGTGTTATTGGTAAACCCCTCTTGGATACCCAAAATGACCTTTTGAATTTCGACCAAGTCTAGGGTGGTAATACTTTCGGAATTATTGGCATCGGCGGCGATCCATTGGTAAGGGCTCTCCAATAATTCTACGCCCAGTACATGTTTTTTGATAGCCACTAAATCGAGTGTGGTTAGACCATTGGCGTAATCTTCGGGGCTTTGGGGGCTAAGGCCAATCGGTTCGCTGTAATCGAGTTGGTTCCCCCATAAAGGGACATAGCAGCCTCCACCTTGAACCAAACAACTATCGGGGCTCACCAAATTGGTGAATTGTACCCAACAATTGCTGATAGGGGCTCCTAAAGGATTGGTAATCTCGGGAGTAAGCCCTGGAAATTCACAGTACCCGTTAAGAGGCGTTAGGAATAGTTCCCAACCACCTCCCTGATCTTCAGCGTCGGTAATAAATTCGAGTGAAAACCCACCGTACCAAACAAAGGCACCGGCTGCGTCATCGTCTTTGGTAAACGTGTAAACTCCATTATTATCCTCGCAGGTATGACCTTGAATATAAATCCGGAGGGTGTCCCCTTCCCCTAAATTAAAGTAAGTACTTCCCATCCAGAAACAGACCTCGTTATTGATCCCAAACTCCATCAGGCAGGAAATATTTGGTTCGTACAAGCCCTCCCCGCTTCCATCATTAATAAATATAGTATCCGGGAAAGATGGGTAAACGGGAATAAAAGCATAACCATCGCACTCAAAATCGTAGTGAAGCTGGGCGAAGGAAGAAGGGAGAAAGAAACACCAAAAAAGAACCGTAAAGAGGAAAAAGGAGCGCATAGTTTGGATTCATTGGGATTGTGATAGTCTCCTTAAATTAAGAATTTCTCCTCCCTCAAACGAATGCTGGTACAATTTCCAGTAAAATATACCCGGGTTTGGGGAGGCCCACATATTCTTACTGTTGCCGATACCAAGCTGAGGCCTTCTCCTCGTGCTCCTTGATAAAGGGCTCTTTAGCATCTCCATAGCTGATGCTATCCTGTATCCTGTGCTGGATAATTTCCTTTTTAAGGTCTCCATAAGCCTTGGCCACGGCAGGATGAGCCCGCAGATAGTCCCGAAAAGCCAGGTGGCGTACCAAGTTAGCATCGCCTATCTGGAAAGCGTGTACGTGGTGACTCCGTTGGTTTCCGCCCTTGCGAAAATAGCGGCGACCGGGAATGTGATATTCCCCCATCACCTCGTACCCCCGCTTTTCTATTTCCGAAGTATAAGAATCCAAGGTCTTAAGATCTGACACGGCGAGTAAAATATCAATGATGGGTTTGGCAGCAAGACTAGGAACGGAGGTAGAACCGATGTGCTGGATGTCCACTAAAACTTGGCCCAGGATTTCTCGCCAAAGGAGGGCTTCGGTTTGGAATTTAGTGGGCCAGTGGGGCTGATAATCGAGCACTTGGACTTGCATATGGGAAAGTTGAAGCACATTTAGGACACACAAACTATTAGTGATAAGTCAACATTCTGTATCAATCCTTAAACTAGTTTTAGAGCTAAATTCAATGTTTAAAGTCCCATGCTTGCTATGCCCTAACCGTTCGCTCCAAAGCTCGAACAATATTTCTGCTTCTAATTTTGCAGGCAATAAGAAAGGCCCAGGAGAATTGTAAAGCCCAGTATAGCTCTGCGCTAAATCACGCAAACGGCATCCCTCTTCCAGAATTACTACAATGGGCGTCCCTACCCGCAAGCTTCCTTTCCTTAGAACCCAGTCAAAAGGTTCACCAAGATTTGTAAAATCGAACTCAAGCAAACGGAGTTCCTGTGGTCCTTCCACCAAGAAAATTAGGTGAAAAAATTCCTTGCTAAAATTGGCATAGCGAAGGACCAAGGTATCCCCTAATAAATACACATG
>JBCDIO010000519.1:0-3814 GCA_038748815.1 Bacteroidota bacterium | reverse complement strand
TTTTGGAAAAAAGGCTTTATAGACCTAAGCGCAAAAACGGTTCGACTTGACGACCGTTTTTACACCTTCAAAAGCAAAGGGCTTATCGACGATACTAGAAATCCCAAAGGGTACGCCTACCAAGGTGAAACTTTCTTAATCGCAGACGCTTCTAATAGCTCAGGCACTTACTTTCTCATCAATTATTTGAAAAACAATCAGCTAGCAACGGTTTTTGGCCAAACGAGTGGAGGTAATAAAAACGGAATCACGGCTGGGCAAATTACTAAACTCACTCTTCCTCATTCCAAAGTCACAATAGATATACCCCTAATTGGTTATTATCCGCTAGAGGAATACCCAAATGAAGGCGTCAGTCCAGATATTTTTATTGAACCTAAGGTGGAAGACCTGGTCAATGGGGTAGACACCGAATTGGAAGCGGTATTGAAATATATAGAGCAATCCTTACCTATGAATGAAAAATAGTGAAGTGAATACCAACGGTATTATTACACCCGAAGCGAAGTGGTTTTAGTCGTCCAAATTTGCCCCTCTATTTGTTAGCAAGGTTCCACTCAAAAAAAAGCACAACAAGTGCTTGAAAGGAACCAGACGGGCTCCAATCACTTTGCTTCGGTGTACCCCTAATATAGGTTGATGGGAATAGTGGACTATAAAAAGTAAAAACATGTTTAGGATTTTTGGTGTAATAGGAACAATCCTACTCCTTATCATGGCCGTGTTCCACGGAAGCGGCCTACCTTATGTTCATGAGATCATGATGGAATCCAACGCCGCCTCCTTTTTGAAAGATATTTTCCCCATTCTTTTCGTACAACCTTCCCTGCACTTACTCACCTTAGCAGCCTTTACCGTATTAGGGGTGTTTTTTATTCCCGATGGCCGTCGCGTTTTAAAGCTCACGGCGCTAGCTATTTTGATAGATGCCATTCTGGCCTTGGTTTTACAGGCCTGGATACCTGCGGGTATATTGGCTTTAGCGGCTAGTTTATTAATGATGGCTACTTTCTATTATCAGGCTAAATGAGGGAATTGTGTCGACCACTCGACAGACTGCAAGGCAGTGCCTTTGAGGGGCTTAATTTTCACTACTACTTCCGTAATTTTAGGGGCAACGGGAAGGACTTACCCAAATAGATAGCCTGAAACGCTATTGTTAAAAACAACTGTTTATCGCTGTGAAACACATCACCAACCTATTGGCGACCCTGCTCGCTGCTGTATTCCTATTCTCAGGCTGCACACAATCCGAACTAGGCTTATTGGACCTCACTTTAGTACAAGGAGAGACGTCCCAAAATTATTTTGCGAATTACGCAGAAACTAAGAAAGGAGATGAACTCGTCGAATCGGGCTGGACATCGAGTCGGACCGAAGGAGGAGATCTTAATAGCATTACCCTTTTCTCCAACCTCCAAGTATGCAATCTGGCGGAAACGGATTGCTTTACGCTGGAAATTGCTTTTTCTACCACAGAGGACTACATGCTCGCCATGGAAGAAGAGTCGCTCGGTGATAAGACGGATGCTATGACTCAGTTTTTCCTGCCGGGATTGCGCTTAGGTACCTACAACAATGGGGAATCTAGTTTGCGCGTTCAGGTTTCGCAGCTCGACGATATCTGGGTAAACGATGCTTTTGGTGATGCCACCTCCAATTTGGAAATTAGCCGAACGAACATCGTAGATCATCCAAGTTTAGATGAACTTGTAGTTGAAGTCGCAGCTGTCATTGATATGAACTTAACCAACGTTACCAAGCCAGGGGAAGAAATTCGAATCTTCGGAGACGTGTTGTATTATCATCGCATACCGTTTCAATAGAATTACCTTTATGCTCCCTTAAAGACCGGTTTCCTCTTTTCTAAGAATGCTTGTACCCCTTCTTTGTAATCGTAGGTCTGAGCAGCTATGGTTTGTAGTTGGTCTTCTACCACCAGTTGCTGGGCGAGATTATTTTCTAGTCCGGCATTCAGTGCTCGTTTAGAAAGACCTAAGCCCTTCGTTGGCATATTCGCTAGGGTTTGGCTCAAGGTAGCTACGGCCTCTTCAAATTCTTCCAGAGGCAAACAACGATAGATCATCCCAATCCGCTGTGCTTCTTCGGCTGGACATTTATCACCAAGCATTATTAAAGCAGTAGCCCGTTGCATACCAATTAGCCGGGGCAGGAAATAAGTGCCACCGCTGTCTGGGATCAAGCCAATCTTACTGAATGCCTGGATAAATGATGCGGATTGGACCGCGATAGTCAGATCACAAGCTAAGGCGATATTCGCTCCAGCTCCAGCCGCCACCCCATTTACAGCCCCTATGATGGGTTTTTCGATAGCCCGAATCCGGGTAACAATTGGGTTGTAATGTTCTTGTAGAATGGTTCGAAGGGTAGGCCCATTAGGATCGGAGACTTCTTGTAGGTCTTGCCCTGCGCAAAACGCTTTCCCACTGCCCGTGAGAATAATCGCCCGGACTTCGGAATCTTGCTCAGCCCGATCTAAAGCTTGCTGACAGGCTAAGGCCATTTCTCGGTTAAAGCTATTGTAGACTTTAGGACGATTTAGTGTAATGGTAGCAACGCCATTTTGGACTGCGTATAAAATACTGGACATAATTTGGTTGACTTGATGATTATACCAGAAAGGAAAAAGTTTGAGTCGTTCTCGCTCGCCTCTATGCTTGTCCACATCGTTGCGGTCCGAGCACTGGGAGCGGCTGCTAGGTTTAACCCCGCCGCTTTGCGGTTCATAGGCTCAAACTACCAGTGGTTGGTCCTGCGGAAACGTTCGTTTATGTCTCGTTGATAAGTACGTGTACTTTGCATCATCGTTCCCAAACCACTTTACCTCGGGTACAGTTAGTTCTCAATAGTACGAAAAATCAGTTATAATGGAGAATGATTCTAGAGCTCGTTTTCTTCAAATGCTAGTTTGGTCCGACAGGCGTGACCGTTGCCAGACGATTTAGTGTACAACGCACACCAATACTCTCGAAAAAACGTACCTTGCTGCCACTGAAAAAGAATCAAAATGAACTTTACGAACTTTCAACATCCCTTCGCCGGAAAAAGTAACTTTTCTGAGCGTGTAGCCTATTTCTGTATGGAATATGGCATTGATCAAAGCCTAAAGATATTCTCTGGAGGATTGGGATATCTGGCTGGTTCTCACATGCGTAGTGCATATACGCTACAACAAAATTTAGTGGGTATTGGTATCCTCTGGAAGTATGGGTACTACGACCAAACTCGCAAGGGAAATAGCGAGATGGATGTGTTGTTTCGGCAACGGATTTATAATTTTCTGGAAGATACTGGAGTAATAGTCGACGTAGAGGTGAATGGGCATCCGGTAAAAGTGAAAGCCTTCTATCTAGCCCCAGACGTTTTTCAGACGGCTCCTATGTTTTTATTGAGCACGGATCTTCCGGAGAATGACTACCTGGCTCAAACGATTTCCCACCGTCTTTACGACAATAACACGGAAGCCAAAGTGGCTCAATATATGTTACTCGGATTAGGCGGAGCGAAAGTATTAGAGGCCATGAACTGGACTCCGGAAACGTACCACTTAAATGAAGCGCATGGCCTGCCGGCTGCTTTCCATTTATACAGCCAATCGGGTAATACCCAGGCGGTACGCGAAAAACTGGTATTTACTACCCATACTCCAGTAGAAGCCGGTAACGAAAAGCATGATATTAATATGCTGGATCGCCTTGGCTTTTTTGCTGGGCTTCCTTTACAAACTGTCCGCGAAATATCCGGCATAGAAGATGATATCTTCAACCAATCGCTGGTGGCATTGCGCCTTTCC
>JBCDIO010000518.1:0-3814 GCA_038748815.1 Bacteroidota bacterium | reverse complement strand
CGAATGAGGTCCGCCTTATTATCTACGTATTGGTAGAGAGTTTTCTTGGATATTCCCATTTCTTTGGAAATATCATCCATGGTGACCGACCGAATTCCGTAGCGCAAAAAAAGTCGCTTTGAACGGGATAATATGTCTCTTTCTATCGTCATACCTGGGCTAATTGATCGAATGTCCCTGTCAAGGACAAAATTACAGGTAAAAAACATCGGAAACAAAACTGTTGTTTAAAGTTTCCTGAGTTTTTTCGACTTTTCGATCAAGTCGGCCTCCTAATCTATGAACCACCATTCTGGCTAAACGAAACCCGGTGCTTTTCCGATGAAAATTTTGGAGCAATCGATAAACGGATCATTATTCTGACAATAAAGGGAGAACCTAAGTTCTTTCTGATTCGTTCCACTAGCAATCTGTAACGTGTTCCTGACAGCAAAGAAGGACAGGAAGTATTCTATCCTCCGATTTTCCTAGCTTTCACGAACTACTTACCTTCACCAACTGAAAAGAACGAACGTATGAGTCGAATGATCCTTGCCGGTCTGTTAGCTGTTTTCGCCCTGCTGGCTGCTTGTAGAAGTGAACCCTCAACCACCGTCTCGGCCAGTGCGGGAGCGGAGGTAGCAAAACCCGATGGAGAAAAAATCTACAAGACTTACTGCGTGACCTGTCATGGCTTGTACGGAAACATGGGAGCAAGCGGTGCTTTCGACCTAACGACAAGCGAACTGAGTATAGACGAGCGTGTGCTCGTCATTACCAACGGAAGGAAGCTCATGACCCCTTTTAAGTCCCTGTTGGATGAAAAGGAGATTCGGGCAGTTGCCAAATACACCATGAAACTAAGTAAGAAAGAATAAGTATGGAGGCCAGCTACCAAAAACAGATTGGCGTAGGTGTCATGTCGGGATCTTCCCTGGATGGTTTAGACCTCGCGATCTGTTCCTTTACCTATCGGATTACCAAAGATCCGCAGCGACGATTGGATTTGAAAGGTTGGGAGATATTGGCTGGCGAGACGGTTCCTTTTACGGCAGAATGGGCAGAACGGCTCCGTACTGGTCACCGTGCCTCGGGGCTGGAGCTTGCTTTTTTACATACCGACTTCGGCCGTTTTGTAGGAAGGACCGTACCCGCGTTCATTGAACGCTCTGGGTTTAATCCGGCCTATATTGCATCGCACGGCCATACGATCTTTCATGCGCCAGAGTCGGGTATGACTTGTCAGGTGGGAGATGGAGGTACCATTGCGAGCACAGCCGGAATTCTGACGATCAGTGATTTTCGGAATGGTGATATTGCCAAGGATGGCCAGGGTACACCTCTCGCACCCATTGCTGATAAGTTTCTTTTTCCCGGTTACCAATTCTATCTCAACTTGGGAGGTATTGCTAATATTTCGTTTTTGCAAAATGATCGTTGGGAAGCTTTCGATGTAGGACCCGCAAATCAGGTGTTAAATCACCTCGCTCAGCGGAAAGGCCTGGAATATGATCGGGATGGTGTCCTGGCGGCGGCAGGACAACTACAAATGGATCTATTGGATCGCTTAAATGGATTACCTTTCTTTGCGCAACCACATCCTAAGTCATTGGATAATACCTGGATTAAGGAACAAATAATTCCCTTGTTTGCAGAAGACCCTGAACAAGTGGATGATCAATTGCGGACGGCCTGCGAACAATTAGCTTTTCAAATTGCCGAGGCCGTTCACGAAGTTGATCTGCCAAATTCAACGCAACCTCCCCAAATGTTGGTTACGGGGGGGGGAGCCTGCAACTTATTCTTGGTCGAATGCATACGTCGCCACTGTGCTGCTCGCTATCCCTTGGAGGTTGTAGTTCCGGATGCCTTGCACATTCACTTCAAAGAAGCGTCGCTAATGGCCTTGCTGGGTTTGCTAAGAATAGAGCAGGTGCCCAGTATTTTACCTTCGGTTACCGGAGCTAGAAAGTCTACGATCGCGGGTGCCGTATATTTGCCCTAATTCAATCCAGAATAATACCGACTATGTCCGCAATTCCAAAAAAGATCTTTGTTACCGGTGGAACCGGTTTTCTGGGTTCGTATCTACTACGAATGTTAGTAGAAAAAGAACCATCGACTGAAATTCTTGCTCTACACAGAGCGAGTAGTTCTTTAGATCTGGTTGGAGAAGCCGCTGCCAAGGTGCAATGGATCGAGGGCGATATACTAGATTACCTTTTATTGGAAGATATTATTGGGACGGTGCAAGAGATTTATCACTGTGCAGCGACCGTATCTTTTGATCCTCGTGACTATGAATACATGCGTCGCGTGAATGTAGAAGGCACAGAGAATATGGTGAATGCCGCTCTAAATAATCAGTCCGCACGGCTTGTACATGTCAGTTCAGTGGCCGCGATTGGGCGGCGCAAGGATATTGGTATCATTTCAGAAAATACCAAGTGGGAAAGCAGTACTAAGAATAGCTACTACGCCATAACGAAGTATCAGAGTGAGATGGAAGTATGGAGAGGAATTACGGAGGGGCTCAATGCGGCCATCGTCAATCCTTCCATTATATTAGGTAGTGGTTTCTGGGATCGGGGTACGGGGAAGATAATTCGCAATGCTTGGCGAGAATTTCCTTTCTACCCGGCGGGAGCCAGTGGATTTGTCGATGTTCGCGATGTAGCCGACTTCATGATTCGTTTAATGGCGGAGGAGGTTCGGGGGCAACGTTATTTACTCAACGGGGCAAACCTAGGTTACGGCGAGTTATTTTCTGATTTGGCGAGCCGGCTAGGGAAAAAACCACCACGGGTCAAGGTGAACTGGTGGATTAAAGAAGCTGCGTGGCGGGCAGAATGGATTCGTACCCGATTCACTGGAGGTTCTCCATTTATTACCAAAGAGACGGCGAATAATTCCATGGAATCTTGGCAGTTCGATGCGCAAAAATCACTGGAAATGCCCGGTTTTTCTTACCGGCCGCTCGAGCAAACGCTAGAGGAGACTTGTCGACAGTTTGCAGAAAGTCAACGCGCTGGAAAGGGATTTCATCGACTTCCTGTCTAGAAAACTTGACAAAATGAACGATGTAAAGTAGATTTGACAAAAAGTAAAGTTTACTTTACGTAAAATTGTCTTGTTATGTCTGGACTTATGCAACGAGAAGCGGATTCCTTGAACCGCTGGACCTATCTTCCTTTTTCATTCAAGCTATTGGGTATGGGACTTTTCACCATCTCTTTTATTGCCTGGTTTTTTCTAGAAGCCCATACGGATTGGCGGCTCCTGGCCGAAAGCTTCGTCTTGATTGGCTTACTTTTGATTGCCGTATCACGTGGCCGGGAAGAAGACGAATACACCCTACAGCTTCGAGCTCGGGCTTTTACGTATGCCTTTATTGTGGGTGTTCTCTACTCTGTGATTCAGCCACTCGTCAATTGGGGGGTTGGTACGGCCATTGGTCGGGAAGCAGCAGATTGGCAAATGATTCCCACCTTTGCTGTTTTATGGTTGATGCTATACCCGAAGCGAAGTGGTTTGGGAAAGTTAACACGAAGCCCATGTGCTTGTCAACAAGGCGCCAAACGTAGGCGAAGCCGAAGTTTCGGCGCCCCGAGTGCTCGGGGGGCAACGTAGTAGACGAGTGCAGGGGCAAGTGAGAACGACCAAAATCATTTCGTTTTGGGTATAATAGTGCAGATCGGATTTTTTCATGTACTGAAATGGGGGCGTTAATGCAGAATGAGATTAAAGTCGAACGAACCCGCAGGGGGCTTACCCAGGCTCAACTGGCGGAAAAAGTAGGAGTTTCTCGCCAAACTATACACTCCATTGAAAAGGG
>JBCDIO010000517.1:0-3829 GCA_038748815.1 Bacteroidota bacterium | reverse complement strand
GTCCGATCAATATTAAAGCTTATGTGAAGCAGCGTCTTTTTAAGCACGATAAGAAAGACCAACTACTAGCCAGCCTTTCTCTTGGCAGCAAGTAAAAATGGTGGCTAGTAGTTGGATTTAGTAGGAGCGGTAACTCGGAATAATAACTATAATTAATGGCTGAGCTTATCTACGATGGATTAGAATACGCCTTTGCACCGTATCTCCGTTATTGGTCATGACCTTCAGGGTGTAATTTCCAGTAGGGAATTGACTAACGGGGAATTCGATGTTTCCGGAAGATTGGGCAACCACCGCCATGCTATTATTAAGAACTACTCGTCCGCTAATATCAAAAAGTAGGTAACTTAAGGTTCCGTCGTTGGCAGCCTTGTAGGGAATAGACACTTGCACCGAGGAGGGGTTTGGCGTAGGTAATCCCAGTTGCAGATTTTCATCACTCCCTCTTGCTAACAGCTTTGCGGTTTTAATGGGGGAGAATTCATAATCACCACTATTGTCTTCCTGCTTCAAGCGGTAGTAATAGAGAATATTTACGGCTACTGACCGATCTTCAAAATCGTAAGAGTGTTGCCCGGAGGCATTTGGTAATCGAGCGGAGACCCAACCAATGTCTACAAAATTGATGCCGTCTGTACTTCGCTCCACCTGAAATCCACGGTTGTCGCTCTCCGCTGAAGTTGTCCAACTCAAGGCAATGGTTTTTTCCTGAGCTTGAACGATGAAGTCTAGCAAATTCACGGGTAAAGCGGATTCGCAGCCTGCAATGATGGGCAAATATTGAAAATCCTCGTACAGTACGTCCTTAATTTTAGCTTCTTTAGCCCCGAACCAATCCATGAGAACTGAGCCGTAGACGTCACGGAAATCAAATTGCATTGGAATGCCGTCTCCTTGGTTAATGCTACGGTTAATGACGGGGTTATCCCCAAGAATATTTCCCCCGAGGCAGCCACCAAAGAAGAACATGGGCGCGGCATCTCCGTGGTCGGTACCAAAGCTATTATTGGAACGGATTCGCCGGCCGAATTCGCTAAAGGTCATGCCCAATACTCGCTCGGATAGCCCCTGGTTATCCAAGTCTTCCTGAAAGGCAGATACAGCTTCGCTGACTTGTTTGAGTAAATCAGCATGGGCACCAACCGTGGTTCTATTTCCCCGGACTTGATTAGCGTGGGTGTCAAACCCTCCGAGGTAGACGGTGTAGACTTTCGTCTTTAATCCTCCACTGATTAATCGTGCAACGTGCCTTAGGTCGTTTGCTAGACGGTTGCTGCTTGGGTACTCAACGGCGTTGGTGCCCTCGTTAGACGCATCCTGAATGACGTTTCCGTATACGTTGGATTGGTCGATGGTGGTCCGTAAATAATCCAATTCTTCTCCGTAGTAATCGTCTGGTAAGGGGGTGTTTCCTCCGGGAGCGAGGACGGTAACTTGGTTCGGGTTAGAAACGGAATAGCTGTAATTTAGATTTTGTCCTTCACAGGTGGGGTGAGAAACATTACCCAGCGAGATGGCTGGTGGGTCGGGCTGCTGATCGTTAGGATAGCCTTCAGGATAACCGGGGTACTGGTGGTCAAAATGCCGCCCAAGCCAACCAGTAGTCAGTAATTCATCTGATCGGGAAGCCGTAGTCCAAATATCTGTGGAACGGAAATGACTACGATTTGGCTGCGCGTATCCTACATTTTGGATAACCCCCATTTGCCCTCGGTCGTACATTTCCTTGATGCCCCCCATACTCGGGTGAAAAGCGAGCGAAGAGCTGATTTTGAGTAAAGAATCCTCGGGCAGCACTAGTTGCCTCCTTACGTCAAGGAGGTTACGATACTGATCCAAAGGTACTAGCGTGTTTAACCCATCATTGCCACCGAATAGATGGATGATGACAAGGACCCGGTCAGAGTCGGGGTTAATCAGCGAAGTAAATAGTGAATTTCCTTCAGCGCGGAGGCCGGAAAATCCAGAAAGGGCTGGTAGGCTCAGGGCACCTACCGCACGAAGAAAGTTTCTACGTTTCATGTTATTGGTAGGTTTTACTGTAATTGAAATTCTGCCATGCCGATAATAGCGACCATTAACCGCCGGAGCCTAGTTTCGAAAGCAATGGTAATCGTATTATCATTAGGGTTAGCCAGATAATTCGCGCACTGTAAAGTCCATTCTTCATCTGGTAGCCCTTGCAATAGAAATTCTTTTAAAGCTAGTTTTTGCTCGGAGTACAAGGGACGGGGCAAAAAGACTAGCAATACCTCGTCGAGAAAAGCATCAATTACTAGGGGCTCTGTAGCTTCTTTTACGAAACTCATCCAATCGAAAGGAATTCGGTAATTATCTACGTGATGATACTGCCCCAATACCTCACTAGCTAAACTGAAGCGTTTTTGCAATAAGGCGGGGCTAGCCCAATTCCGATAGTAGCGTGGAGCATCATAATAAGCTTTCCATCCGGCCACGGTTGGAGGACTTAAAAAATGCATGCCGATCTCCCTGGAAATGCGCTCGTATTTATCACCGATCATGTACTTGTGGTACAGGCCGATGTCTTTTAAGTGGCCGTACCAGCCTAGAGACCTCGCAATGCTAGCCAGAAATTCATATGGGTTTTTTATCATCGGACCCCGAACAGCCATGTCGTAAAAGTGCTGTGAATTAAACAGCTCTTCTAAAACGGGGCTTATGTCAAATTCATTACTGACCAACGTAGCTGCTAGGGGGGCTATGACTTCCTGTTCAACGGTCTCACCAATTTCGTGAAAAACAAAATAGCGATACAGTTCCCGACAGAAAGCACGTGGAGTTTCTGGCTGGTTAAGAATAACACTTATAACGGCCTTATATTCTTGGTCTCCCTCGTTCTGTATGGCCCAACTGTTAAAGCGATGGCTAAGGGTTTTTGTTCCTTGGTCGTGCGCATCAGGGGAGAAGTAGCTCTCAATTGGAACATCTACATCATTGTATGCATACTTATTATTCTTCCAACCAGTGAGTGCGCGGGCAATGGCGACAACATCCGTTTCAGTGTAGTTAGTATAATCTCCTTCTCCTACTTGCGGGCCTTTTTGTATGGTAAATAACTCCAGTAGCTCACGGGCATAATTCTCATTTGGGTTTTTCCGGTCGTTTGTGGCACCATCCAAAAACTCAAGCATGGCCGGGTGCACCGTAATCCGCTCAATCATTTCCCTGAAGTTCCCGGTGGCCAGCTCTTGGAAAAGCCGGATATAACGGTACATAGCCCGATGATCGGATACGCCCGCCATCCCAAAATAATTAAGCCAAAACAAGGTCATCTTAGCTTGTAGGCCGGAGGGGTTTTCTATTAAGTGATTAAAAAACCAGGCATTGAGGGAAGCGCCGCGGTGTTTTCCTCCAGCGGTATATGGTGTGTTTACCCAGGTGTCACCAAAAGCGACATCTGGATCATCTTCAGCGATATGTAGAACGGGGGGAAGAGGGATACGGGCAGGAGCCAGTAAGCGATTTACGCTATTGGCAAGGCCTCGGGAGGCCGCCTCCAATATCTCTTTACGAGTTGGCCCCAAAGTTGCTCGTCGCAGTAAATGCGCGGCGGTTGAGGCGTCCCAAACTCCTTCAAAAGGAGTTAAAATAGAGGACACGTTAGGGGGATGGGAAAGAAGTGCTGTCAAGACAAAAGGTATTTTGATCCATAAGGGAATTGGCCATTTGTTTACAAGACAAATGACATAGCAGATTCAAGTGCTACAATTATGGAATACCGTTGCCTAAAAAGGGCTTAAATAGTTTTTGGGTACAAATTCGCTTACGAAACTATGCAAACGATGTAAACGGCGCAAGTTATTCTAAT
>JBCDIO010000516.1:0-3837 GCA_038748815.1 Bacteroidota bacterium | reverse complement strand
AGATCTTTAGATTCCATCATAACTTCGCCATTGAGCGGATTGTACATTTTTACCTTGTACTCCACTTCCTGACCTAATTGCGGGCTAGCTCCGGTCCCTTCTTGCAGGACGATGTACTGATAACCTTTTTCTACTAGTAGGGTGTCTTGGGCAGAAAGGAACGATCCGGAGCAGCATACGAGGGCACAGATAAATAAGATATTCTTCATGATTTGAGGTTTGTTCGTGGGGCGCTAAGACGCCCCACAAATGATTTTGTATACTTGAGAATACCACCCGAGCCGAAAGGGTTACCCATAAAAAAGATGAAATTTTGGTTAAGTCGAATTTTTCATCGTATTGTTCTTCCAGCCCCCCAAGGGGTTTGCATCCTATCGGCATTCTCAAACGAGATTTAGGATTGGTGAAGGAAAAAAGTCATTGGGCTTTGGAAAGCCCATTGCTTTCAATATTTATAGCATAAAGGCGGACCGGTCTCCCGTTACCTAAAAACTAAAGTTGAATCCAATGCAAAACAATCACCATCTACTCTTCCTAGTCTTTTACCTGTTCAGTTCAGCTCTAACTGCCCAGGAATGGGAAGAATATATGGACCTACCCTATCTGAGCCCTGAGCAAACGACCGTTGCTGATTTGCAGCGCTTAAACTTGGTCGTACCCCAAAACGAAGAAACCGTTCCCTTACTTATTTGGATTGGCGGCGGAGCTTGGTCGTACGTAGATCGGCACGTAGAAATGGATTTAGCTCGCCAGTTTGCGGAGCGAGGTATTGCCGTGGCCAGTATTGGGCATCGATTGAGTCCGGCAACTTGGAGAGATCCCAATTTAAACACAGGCATTCAACATCCCAAGCATGTAGAGGATATAGCGGCTGCCGTTCAATGGTTATATGAGCAGGCGGCCCATTATGGATACGATTCGGAGCAATTCTTCATTGGAGGCTTTTCTTCGGGGGCTCACCTTGCGGCTCTGGTTGCGCTCGATTCTACCCACCTACAGGCGCGCGGCCTATCACCGCGCGTTTTCCGCGGAATTATCCCCATTTCCGGAACCTATGATATTGCCGATTACCACCGGGCATTCTCCGAAGGCTCCCGACCCGACTGGGCGGAGTTGCACGTAGAGGCAGTATTTGGAAGCACGGAAGAACAGTGGGCCGCGGCCTCCCCAACAAACTTTCTAGACTACCTAAGTCAGCCAATCCTTTTAATGACGGACCAGAATATGTATCGCTATACCCAACTCTTTGAAGATCGATTACTGGAAACTAATTTTCGAGATTTTCAGGTGGTGTATGCCTACGAACTAAGCCATGTAGAATTGTGGCAATCTATTTCTCGCGCTGAATCCAGTGCCTACCGAGACTTGATGGTGCATTTTATTCAGAGTAATTCTTGATATGCCCAAAGCGAAGTGGTTTGGGAAAGTTAACGCGAAGTCCATGTGCTTGTCAACAAGGCATGAATGAACGTTTCCGCAGGACAAACCACGAGGTGGTTTGAGTGAATGAACCGCAAAGCGGGAGGGTATCTGCCCAAGAGTCGTAGTTTCGGCGCCCCGAGTACTCGGGGTGCAACGATGTGGACGAGTACAGGGGCGAGTGAGAACGACTCAAACCATTTCGTTTTGGGTATATGCCCCCTGGGGTATGTAACAAAGCGTAGAAATTGGTCGTCTTCGGGTAAAGACGATGCGTTACTTACTACTACTAACTATTGTACTCGCGAGTTTGGGGAATACCCAGGCTCAATCCTCCTCATCCAAGTCCTACCCTTTTCTTGACCCTTTACTGGAAGCTTTGCGGCAAGAAACCCAGCTGCCGGGTATTGCCATCAGTGTCAATTACGGAGGGAAATTGCTTTACTCCAAAGGTTTTGGTTATTGGGATTTAGAAGAAAAGACCCCGATGGAGGCGACCAGTGTCATACGGACCGGATCGGTCGCTAAAATTCTAACGGCTACTGCTTTAGGCCGCCTAGTAACCAAGGGCAGGCTTGATCTGGATCGACCGATCGGTGACTATGTCTCTTTCTTGGACGCCCCTTATGCTCAACTTACCTGTCGACAAATAGCTGGGCATACTGCCGGGGTAGTTCATCGGCCAAGTAAGAATGGGGTTAAGGCTAAACACTATGCCGAGATTCGCCCTACGGTTGACTTCTTGCAGAAGGAGGCCCTACTTTTTCCGCCAGACAACCAATATGCCTACTCTACGCTGGGTTATAATTTATTGGCTGCGGTGATTGAATCGGTTACAGGGCAGCCGTACGCAAACTATATGCGGGATTCCATTTTCGTACCCCTTGGTATGCTACAGACCGAGCCGGATAATCAGGAGGAAGCGCTCCCTATGTACTTTTTCAAGAAAGGACAAATTAAGAAGGACCGACGGCCGGTGGATGGAAGCTACAAATTGGCGGGTGCTGCTTTTCGGAGTACCGCTCAGGATTTAGCCCTCCTGATGAATGCCTACCACAATGGTTTCATTGCCAAGGAGGTGGTACAAGATATGTGGACGAACCGCCATCTAGTCGATGGTACCCTGACGAACGTTGGTTTAGGGTGGCGGATCAATCGAGATTTTACGGGGGCTTTCACGGTCGACCACGCTGGCAGTTGGCAGGGCGCGCGCACGGTGGTCGTGCATTATCCCGAGGAGCAACTGACCGTATCCGTGATGATCAATACCAAATGCGAGTTATTCATTGAAGAAACAGCGCAGCTTATCGCACGGAGTATTTTGGATGCCGATCAGCCCCTGGCGGATTTAGAACCCATTATAGGCAACTATACCATGCAAGACAGGCGGAAAGAAGAAGCTACGTCCTTTGAAGCCGACATTAAACGGGTGGATACTACTATCGCTCAATTAAAAACGAATAGCACTTCGGACTGGCTACGAGAAAGCCCCATTTTTTCATTTCCCGGAGAGGGCCGTTACGCCTTAATTTCGAAATATGGTTTATTGTATTTGGAATTCAAGCAAGAAGCGAATCCTCCTTTGAATCTCTTTTTATATCAGAATGTTCGAGGGCCTTTTCACCCGGAGAGTGGAGCGATGCTGGAGTTTGGGAGGGAATGAATGCATATTTCTCTGCGGCTGAACCCACCATCTAAATGTAGATTAAAGAGGATTTATCATCTTTGCAAGCGTGTATCAATGCTAAATCAGGAATTTTAATTAGTGATATTTAATCCATAAATCGGACCTATCTGCTTGCATAAAAGTAGAGAACAATAATTACAGTATGTAAATATTTCGTATACTTACAGAGCTATATAGCTAACCGCCTTTACTTACGCTACCGCCTTTATTTTTCGCATTCAAATAAATTGGGCTTTGATCGCTTAGATCAAGTTAAGTCTATTTTAGCGCATGTTTGGGAATTGAATTCTTGCCTACAACCGGTAAATTTTATCCAGTATGGCGTTAATCCCGAAGACTAAGGGGCACTGATCCTATGGCATCTTGGCCCAGCCCAACCAGCCATTGGAACGAAGTTTATATATTTTTTGTGTATACAATAGGCTGTTAACCAATTTAGTATAAACCCCTTAATATCAGAATATGGAAAATCCAAAAATCATTCAATACGTATTTTACTTTGAATTTTCGGTAGCCATTGACGAATCCCCTAACATTCAAAAGCACCTTGAAGCTTTTAAGTCATTGGTATATAATGTAGATGATTACCGAGACCTTCCTCCAAATTTTTCTTTATTCACTGGTTCCATTAATGAACCGGTAGAACCATCCATTGAAGAAGCTGCGCAGTCCATTTTAGACTTAGAAGAATTGGTGGACTTTTATGTAATGCCCGGTGAGCTGGCCGAATT
>JBCDIO010000515.1:0-3842 GCA_038748815.1 Bacteroidota bacterium | reverse complement strand
CCAAAGCATGCGAAAATGACCGGTCCCCTCAATCAATAATAGTTCCGATCCCGGTGCCGCTTCTTGCACTGCCCGGGTCCAGACCAAGGGCAATATCTTATCGTTGACATCCGAAATAAACAGCAGTTCTTCAAACTGTAGATCGGGTGCAAAGCGATTCCCTTGCAAATCATCGGGGTTCAAACCAGTACTTGTTGTAAATAGCTGCATCATAGCCCGCTGGGTCTTATCGGTCAAGCCTAATTCCTTGACCGTCATCGCAAAGCGGTCTTCCAGCGTATCTGGTGTGGTACATACGATCATTTGCTGTACAGGAAGTTTGAGGTCGTGTAATCCCCAAATGGTAATGATACTTCCCATAGAGTGGGTCAGAATGAGGTCGTAGGCTTGCTCCTGTAAGAATAACTTGACGAGGGCCGCAAAATCAAGGAAGGGATTCGCCGTTCGCTCGGATTGCCCGTGCCCGGGACAGTCAAAGCTAGTGACCGTAAATCCTTTTTCCAGAAGTAGAGGGATGATTTTCCCAAAATTGGAAGCTCGTCCTTCCCAACCGTGTACCAGCAAAGCTTTGGCCGGGCCACTCCCCCATTGGTACCGAGTCATTTGATGCTCTTGAAAAGAGAATGTTTCCTGTTTTGCTTGTTCTAGGATCGCCTGTTCAAAGGGACGAAATTTGCGACTTTGTGGATTGTTAAATACCCGGTACCCCAATCGGGCAACCAGACTGGGAGAGAATTTTTCCAACAGGGGTAAGAAGCGCATAGAGGTGGATTTAGCGGAGCCCTAAGATAGGCTTTCAACCGCCATTCCATGGTAAAAAAAGCAGTAAAGAAGTCTGACTTCTTTACTGCAGCAACATTCCTTCATCTTAAGTTTTTGGGTAATAAGTGGAGGGCTTTTGCGAAGACAAAAGCATTCATAATCCAAAAAAATGATTGAGGAAATAGGAGCTGCTGTGTTAGTAGTATAGGATACTACCAAAAATAGGTCGGCTTCCTACAAATTGTTCGATTCTTACATATGTAATAGATAGAACCTTAACCCATGAGCCGGAAAAAGATAATCCCAAGGAGTGGAGCGGCACTCCTTGGGATTTCTGAAGGTTTACCCATTAATTGGTCAGTGGGTAAACGGGAGAGAAGCCCTCAATGGTCCCTCCCTTTCTCCAGAGGGTGAAACTGGTGCCCTCTTTATCAATAAAGACGTGGAATCGTTCGTCTCCAAATTCGAAGAAGGCCGCCGCTGATACTTCCTTGAGGGGGTTACTTCCCTCGTAATCTTCAGTATCCACGGGCGTTGTCCATTCGTTAAGGTCCGTTTGGTAAATGATATATTGGCTCCCAGTCCTATTAAAAACCGCATGGCCAGTGTTGGTTACGGAGGGATTTCTTTCCCAATTACAGAAGGCACCATACCCATCGGCGGCAAAAGCGCCTCCTCCGTTAGCCCATTCCGTCACATCCTCTTGTAACACCAAGTCGTTATTGGCATTGATGTATGCCACCTGTTGGGTTCCAGTAGGATTAAAGTAAAACTGCCCCAAGTAATTCCCCATTTCTTTATACATACCACAAGCACCAATAGCATCAAACGGAAACTCCGTTGCACCATTAGGGGCCAAATTATCAATCGGAAAAGGGCCGGACAATTGGTCGTTTTCGCTTAGAATGTACTCATCCCCATCGGTGTTAAAAAAGGCGATCCTCCGCTCACCCGGCGCGCCAATGTTACCAGCCGCCCCCACCGGACCTCCCAATAAATCAACCACGCCAGCCCAGTGTGCTACAATACCGGGTAATTGAGTTTCGGAAGTGGGTAAACAATTTCTCACATCGTATTCAGTCGCCAACTTAACGGCCACAATCTGCCGATCGTCCAGGTTACGCACCACGTACGAAATCGGTAGCGCATTCTTAATACTCGTTGATTTAGCCAGAAAAGTAGCCACATTATCCAAGTTCGTTTCATTGAAGTTCTGCAGGGTAGAAACGGCATCGCCGCCGTAGGCTTTTACCCGAATATTGACTTCTTCTAGCGATTCCAGGTAGTCCATGGTCACATTTACACTACCGCCTTTAATCCCGTCACTAAACTTAGCGTTCACTTCTGCACTCGTAGCCAAGGAAGAAGATTTACTTTCTAGGAGCATATAGTAATACCGGCCGTAGGTTACGGCCGATATAAAGGTACCTGGGTTACCCGGCCCAATAAACTCTTCTAAGTCCGAAGGTTTGACGTCTTCCGCAAAGAACTCAGCAGGATCCGTCGGAATCGTGTAGTTCATGGTGTAATACGTCTGATTCAATTGAATTAAGAAGCTGCTTCTATCCTCCGAAGTGCTAATATCAAAGGAGCCCGAAAATTCATTCAAGAAGGTCTCAAAGGTCATTCCCATTTCCAGGGCTAATTGTTGGTTAGAATGAATTTCCTGCACTTTCAAATCCAGCCGAGCGGGAATATTGGTATCGTCTGTACGGTTCACAATCGCCGCAATGGCGTCTCGGACTTGGTTCAATTCCATGACCGTAACCGATTCCGAAGGATCTTGGGTGTCGACCAAATCAATGGAAAGATCTCCGCTACCCCGTGGCAGTGGAATTATATTGGGTGTAGCTTGGTCTAAGCTATTACCCTGCAACAAGGCACCGGGGAAGACCACTTCCGAATTAGGATTAAAGCTTGGGAAGCCACCGATGGCCGAACCGAGTCCATCGGTCAGACTGACCGTAAACGTTTCGCATTCCCATTCTTGTCCATCGATGATCTCTGTGGTTGTGGTAGAAGAGGTAATAGCCTCTTCATTACGGGTTTCAAAACCAACATTCCCTCCATTTTCGATACATAATAAGAACCCATCGGTTCCTCTTTTTTTACATCCGGCCAGAAAAAGTAGGGGTACAACCAGAAGAATAAATAATGGATAACGCATGATTTTTTGGTATAAATAGTGAGTAATTAGATTCCGTATAATTGGGTTTCGGCCAGCTTCTGCTCCAAAGACTGTTTACTAGTAGGCAGGAAAATGCGTTGCTGAAAAGTCATTTTGCGGGGAATAGAAGTAGGTAATTCTGATCCTGGATGGATGAACTTAAATCGGATCGGTGCGGCTTCAAAAATGACCATTCGTGTCGAAAGTACCACCCCGAGTACACCCCTATCCCAATCTGCGCAAACCTTGCTTGTAGCCCGTTCAGCAGCTGAGAAAGAAAGACTTCCTCAAAGCTTTCCGGGGCAAGATCCGGTTCGGTATCTACGCAAGCGGCCGCGAGCAATAACAACCTTCCAAGAAGGGGCAGATTTTGCTTTTTCATATAGGCAGGTTTTAAAAAAATCCGAAGACGCCCTCTTAATAACCACACTCCCCGAAAAGTGACCCCTTAGATGAAAAAAAATTAAAAAGTACAGTAAAAACTAAGCACTGTAGCGGTTTTGACGCCGGTAAATTAAGACTCCCACTAGGGCCATTATCCCGGCAAGAAGTCCTCCGATGAGCCATAGATTGGCTTTCTCAGGAAACAAAGGCGAGGTATCGCCAAACAAAACTAAATGAGACCAAAAAGCAGGATGGCCAGCAACGGGATCAAAAGACTGGGCATAGTCTAGCTTCGCCAAACGTAGCGCTTCACTTTTACTATACCCAGCAGTACTGTAATCATAAAAATCTTGTATAATCTGGGCACTAGAAGCATCACTAGCCAACCAGAGGCTCATCAAAACACTTTTGCATCCTGCGTAAGAAAATGCTCGACCCAGGCTCATTACCCCCTCGCCCTCCAGGATTTTTCCGTAGCCAGTATTACAAGCATTCATCACGACTAAATCAGCCTCTAGCGAGCTATTAT
>JBCDIO010000514.1:0-3845 GCA_038748815.1 Bacteroidota bacterium | reverse complement strand
TGAATATTTCCGAGTACTGGCTCCGATTCAGAATGAGGACTACTATCTTAGAATAAACAACGTACTATGCGCCCACACCTTCTGACTCTCTTGGGGATTAGCTGTTCTGTAGCCCTTTCTGCCCAAACCCCTCCCCGGAAATTTAAGTTACCTAATACTCTCAATGAGGTCTCTGGCCTGTACATTGAGCAAGCCGACACCTGGTGGTGGCATAACGACAGCGGAAATAGTGCTGATCTATTTACTACGAATGAGCAGGGAAAGAATCTCCAACGGATACCGATTCCTGGTTTGAAAAATCAAGATTGGGAAGACCTTACCGTAGATAAGCAAGGAAGAATATATATAGGTGAGTTTGGGAATAATTGCCACTGTCGAAACAACTTAAAAATTTATCGGTATGATCCTCTATCGGGAGCTGTAGACAGTATCCTGTATCATTACGAAGATCAGACTGCTTTTCCCCCTACGGTAGGTGCTCGCAATTTCAATATGGAAGGATTTTTCTGGCACCGAGATAGCTTACACTTATTCTCCAAAAACCAACGACAAACTGGCAATTACGTTACTAAGCACTACGTGCTAAGCGACCAACCGGGTCAGCAAATTGCTCAGGTTAGAGATAGCCTATTTCTTAAACGACGAGTAGTGACTGGGGCAGCCATTAGTAAGGATGGGAAAAAGGTCGCATTGATCGCCTACAACTTCAAGCGACTTTTCGGATTTATTCCAATTTCTGGTGCTTCGGTTTTTATCCTGGATAATTATCCGGAAGGGCATTTCCTACAAGGATCATTGAGCAAAATACCAATCCCACCATACGTCTTTACCACGCAATACGAATCAATTGATTTTTGGGATCAGCAAACGGTATATATAGCCTCCGAGCGCACGGTTTTTGTCAAACCGCGCGCTCGAAGGATACGACTTCCTAGTTCTGAATAACGAGCTTAGTCATTTGTGGGTCTTGCCCCTCGACATTTAGGCGAAGCCAGTAAACACCGGCTGACCAGTCCTGGGTTTCTACCGTCCATACGTTCACATAAGAAGCCAGACGTTCTTGGTGAATCATCTTTCCTGAACTGTGGAAAACCTGAAGGTCTACCGGAGATTTAGGCGAATCGTTTGTTTGGAGGAATACGCTCTCTCCACTTACCACAAGGTTAGGAGCGACTTGCCAAGTACTTGAAGTACTATTTTCTTCCGTCGATGCAATTGGGGTATCGACAATCGAACCATCCGCCGTAAATGGTTGGTTTACTGCACAATCTGGTGCGTAGACTACTTGGGCAGGGTATCCGTTATCTGGAAATTCTAGTACAATCTCTCCGTAGAAGGGTGCTAAAAGATCAAACTGCACAAAGGCAACGGGGTCTCCATCATTAATCGTCAAACCTACATTGGGATTTTCGGAAAATAAATAAAGCCGAGCATTACCAGGATTATTGGCATCCGTGTATACTTGAGCTCCAACACCCGCGGGAACATTCAGAAAGTCTAAGCTATTAAAAGCCAAAAAGTTAGGATCCCATGAGAATTCAAATTGAAAACCGACAACATCGTTAAAATTCTCTACAAGGATGGGAATTTCAATAACCGGGAAATATGGATCTACCTCATAGCTTGTAGGGAAGTAAAAAGTAGTTTGCTCCGTGGCTTCAGGTACTTCAAACTCATACACTGCATTCCCATGTCGAACGGCCGTAAAATCAACATCATCTACGTTACCACTCATGCTATTAAAGCTGTAGAGTTCCGGAGTAAAGAAATATCCATTATCCTGTGCGGTAGGTATTTGCAGTACCAACTCACTTAGAAACACTAAATCGAGCGTAGAAACTCCACCAGAATTATTGATATCCAAAGCAACGACTCGCAAGGGCGGTAGAATGTCTATGAAAAGAATATGACTACGTAATTTCACCAAGTCCAAAACCGTAATATCATCTGGATCTCCGGTATCTCGGAAAGCGGTAATCGTTGAGTTTTCTCCACAGTCAAGATCATCAAAGGCGAATAATCCATCCGTTTGGGTAACTTGAGCAGTGCTGCCAGAAGCCGTAGTAATAGTCACCTCCACATCTTCTAAGGGATCTCCGGTATCCAGTAAAACAGATCCAGAATAATCTACAGTGCCCGTACAACAACCTCCCGGAGGCGGGCTAACGGCTAACAACGACCAGCAAACATTTTGATTACCCGCTTCGTCGGTTACCCATATTTCCACTACTATGGACGGCCCTACATCCGAACAATCAATCTCCAGTGTGGTGTCATTAATATCTTGTGAGAAACTTAAATGGACGTCAGCGGTGCAATTGTCGTAGCTGCCTTCATCAAAATCGGAGGGAAACAAAGTAATCGATTCTGTAGAGGACATTAGACTGACGGCTAATCCTTGGTCACAGACTGCCGAGGGCTCTATACAGTCAACAATTTGCACCATACTAGTGCATTCACTCGAATTTCCGCACGAGTCGGCCCCCACGTAGGTAATGGTGTATATACCTGAGGGGACGTTATTTGCGGTAACTGCGCCATCGCTGTTAAAGAAAAGATTGGGTAAGTCCCCAATTATGGTAAACTGAGGATCATCGCAAAACCCAGTCGTCACAGGTGCTGGCAGCTCAACATTTGCTTCACAATCAAAAAAGTTGGTACAGAGTACGGTATCCGCTGCGCAGAAGATCAGAGGCTGAGCGTTTATTGAAAAATGACCCGCTCCGATTAGAAATATGGCCAAAAGGATGGCTTTCTTAGAAAATTGTATCATCGTGTTCATGGTAAACACCTTTGTGGTTATGTATTTATTGAATGATTAATTTCCCCTGGAGAATATTCTCTTCATCGACAAATAGCCGATAATAATAAGCTCCAGCGGGCAGGTTATTTATAGGAATTTCAAACGTAGCTGCATGGCTGGTGAGTTCTTGAACTAATTGACCACGAGCATCGTACAGAAAAAATTCTTTTTGGGCGTCTTCGAAGCGATAAAGATAACCTACCGCACTTTCTCTTGCTAAATTGGGCCGCACCTGGAACCAATTAGCTGGTACTTGCGCCGTGGTGGTATCCGGCACTATCTCTATAAAATCGCTTCCAATGGTGTGGAAGGTTTCGTTGGTGTTACGTGCCAAACCCGCCGCCGGATAGAACGTAGCCATATTTTCTATGACCGTTCCCTCCGGAACATCCGACTCTGGGTATATACCGAACCGAACGAACCAATCTCTGCGGGCAGTTCCGGGTTCTTGTTGTAGGAAAAAAGCCAGAGCCCCACTTGGTAAAATAGTGAACTCATACGGATGCGAAGCGGCAAGTGCCTGAAAACGTAACAGATCGAGCGGCTCCGCTAGAGTATCAATCACCAGTAGGCTAGGTAAACTATAGGAGGAATCGGTAAAATTCAATTGATACTCCAACTCCCGATCAACGGTAATATAATGAGGGGCTTTATAGCCAAAAGGATAACCTTCTTTGGTCGCCGTTGGTATCTCCGATGTATTTTGGGTACAAGAGATAGCCACATCTGGTAGCTCGTCATCTGCCGGAAATTGGTTAATAAATCCGGTGCTAATTCCTCCACTTGGATTTTGCCCACAGCCTTCAAAGACTTCACTCGGAAAGCTTGGCCCTGGAAAGTCTGGATGTTGATTAATCTCCAAGCGGTAGGTAGATCCATTCGCGGGGACCCGTACACTAGCTACCTCGTTAGTCGTAAGTTGAACGCCTCCAGTCCGCATGATCATTTCATCCTCAATCACGATCCAATCAGCCGTAAAACCCATTGGAGCGCCGGCATTACGAATTTGAAATTCTAGGCTGTCCGATTGACACTCCACGCC
>JBCDIO010000513.1:0-3851 GCA_038748815.1 Bacteroidota bacterium | reverse complement strand
AGTCGTATAAGTCTTGTTGTGATGCGCCATAATCCGCTTGGTTACTAGAAAAGTCCCCATAATGACATCTTTGGGTAACTATTTTTTTGAGTAAATGTGACTAGATAAAAAAAGCCCTTGGGCAGAGCCCAAGGACATATATCGCCAAAAAATCACCAAATTCTATTGAATTAACATTTCTGTTAAGGGGAATCCAACTCGGCCTTTTTGTTTGCCTGAGTTGTGTTACAAATAAACACGAAATTATCTTGTTAGTAAAGTTCGGAGACGTCCAAATGCCCCTATTTTACCCCTACAAATACCCTACAAAGGCCTTATTTTGGAGTTTTGGTAAATTAGAAGACGTTCGGGAAAGCCCTTAAAAGCCCTGTAAAAACTGGTGAATGTCCTCTTTAGAATCAATGGCGAGCTTTTTCCGTAGTCGATAACGGGCCATTTCCACAGCTTTGGTGGAGGTGTTCTTGATGGAGGCGATGTCCTTGGTCGTTAGATTTAGCCGAATGAGCCCACAGATCTGCTTTTCACTAGGAGTTAGATCGGGGTGTTTAATCAGAAGTCGATTAAAAAAGTCTTGATTTACCTGTTCGACATTTTCCTGAAATTGTTGAATCTCTTTATTGATCTGTAAATGACTCGAGGCAAAGGTGAGCAGTTCCCGGGCTCTTTTGCGAACAGAATCGGGATTGGCATCTACTACGGATTCTAATTGTTGATAAATTTCTTTAGAGAACTCATTTTTACGAGCGATGTCTAAGCCAAAATTCACTAAGTCTTGCTCTTTCTTTTTGAGAGACTCTTCCAACTGCACCTGTTGCGCTTTTTGCTTGGCTAGTTCTAGTTCGTACATTTTTTTCCGAGTTCGATTTCGATAGGCTAAGAAAAAAGCAAGTGCTAAAAGTAAAAGGACAGCCAAGCTAATGACGCCCATCGTAAGATTCAAGATTTTACGTTTCTGTTCGGAGGTAGCCAGGGCCTGACTCGTCTTTTCGAGCTCGCGCGCCTGGGTTTCGGTTTCGTATAAAACCTGGAGTTCAGAAATGCGCTGTGTCGTTTCTTTTCCTGTAATGGAATCATTTTCTTGATGGTACTGCTCGTAGTAATAGAGTGCTTGCCGATGATCACCTTTGAGCTTGTAGGTTTCTGATAAATCCAAATAAGTATCGACGACCCCTTGTTTAAAGGAGACATCAAGGGATTTTTGTAGGCTTTCATCAAAATATTCGATGGCTTTTGAATAGTTTCCTATTGCTTGGTAAGCTTTTCCCAAATTTCCTAAATAGGCTGTTTCTGCCCGACGGATGTTCGTTTCCTGTGCGATACGGAGTGCCTCTTCGAAGTAAGGGATGGCCGCCCTGGGATTACCAGAATCGATGTAATATTCACCGAGATTAGAGATCGACATCGAAGATTCTCGTAAAAAACCCCCGCTTTGAAACAATGCCAGCGATTGCTGATAGTAGGGGCGAGCTTTCTCAAATTGTTTTTCCTTTGATTGAACAACGCCCATACTGTTGAGCACAATGGCCAACCACATGGTATCCTTAAGGGCCTGATAGTGCTCATAGGAGGTTTGGTAAAACTTAGACGAGGGGGCTAGCTGATCCAGCATCATATGTACTTCCCCAATATAAAAGGATGATTCTGCTTGTCTACGATCGTCGTCCTGGTCTTGGGCTGAGATAAAGGCATCTTGGAAGCAGGCCAGAGACTTATCATAGTCGCTCACACTGATGTAAGCAATTCCCGCACTTAAGCTGGCTTGATAACTTCGGTCTAGGTCATCTCGTGCACGTGCCATATCCCTTGCTCTCAGAGCTAGGTTCGCACGTTCATACATAGATAAAGAGTCCGTTTTGGAGCGCTTAATGAGGCTGTCAATTACATCACTCGGGAGGATTTCGATTTGAGCAGAAAGCGTACTATGACAAGCCAAAACGCAGAGAAAAATGAGTATTCTACGACTTAGCAAGGTGAATGCGTTTTGGTGATTCTTCCCTAAAATACCGTCAAATTTTAGATTTTAATATGGGATAAATGACCGATCCGCCGGATTGGTAAGCAGCTTACAAATATTTTTAGTCAAGAGCTTATGTGCCGCTCGAACAGGGCCTCCTAATAGGCGCTACTGTCTTAAAGATCTTCCAGAATCGCACGGGCACTAATTCCTTCCACTCCATGAACTTTTAAAGGTAAGCAGGTCAAGCGGTACGAGCCAGGAGAAATATTGGACAGATTGAGCGTTTCTAGAATAACCACTTCCGCTCGTAATAAAATACGGTGAGTCTCCATGGAGTCATGAAATTTCTGAATGGAGTGATAATCAATGCCAACTAGTTCAATCCCATGATCTGAGACCCACTGGGCAGCATCGGCACTGAGGGCACAAAAATCCTCGTCAAAAGGATGATGCGGATCCGCCCATTTTTGAGAATTATCCGTTTTGAATAGTAATTTTTTGATGCCCACCGGAATATCTTTTTGCGAAAGATTTTCCGCAGTAATTACAGATTGGTTGGGGAAGTGGAGTACTTGACAAAGCCCCACTGTCTTTTCCAATGGAATAGTGAGTGTGGTCTTACCTTCGGCGATAAAATGCAGAGGCGCATCAATGTGGGTACCCGTATGGACATCCAAGGAAATCTCTGAAACGTTTGCTTCGGCCCCTTCCCTCATATCCATCAATCGGCGAGTTCGGATACCCGGGCTTCCTGGCCAAACGGGCATTTGGGGATGTAGGGTAACGGATATATCGTGTAAAGCCATAGTCTAACGTCGTGATTCAATGTCGCCCGAGCCGGTAATGTTCGTTTTGACTTTAGGGGATCCTTCGTATATAATATCGCCCGAGCCGGTAATGGAGGCGTTTAAGTCTTCTACTACGTTTAAGTAACAATCTCCCGAGCCAATGATGTTGGCATCAGCGGTTTGCATTTTCATTTCGTAAGCATTGAAAGTCCCCGAACCAGCGATGGTAACACTTCCCGATTGAGCTACTCCCTGCAATTCAATATCTCCCGAGCCATTGATATAAGAAGCCAGCTTACCAATATTGCTCAACTGCCCGGTGGTGATGCTTCCGGATCCATTGATACCAAGTTCGAGATCCACGGCTTGATCAAAATCGGAGGTTACTACATCACCCGATCCGCTAATGGTTAGTCCTTCTAATTTAGGGAGTACGATATTGGCGGTAAGCTCAGTTTCATTGAAGCAAACGCCATTTTGGGTGCCCAAAACGAGAAGATCCCCTTTTTGCTTAATATCGAGATATTCGAAAATATTTTCATATCCAGTAATCTCGACCGAAAACGCATTCCCTTGCTGAATATTAGCATCGAAACTAGCGAGGGCGATTCGCGAAAAATCATCATTGTCTAGGTCTTTCGAAATCTTCTCACCGCTCCCCTCAATACAGGGCGTCATCGTACAACTAGCGAGGCTAAGATAGAAGCAGGTAGAAAGAAGGAGCACTGGCGATTTCATACTGGGTCAGATTGATTTTATACCCAAATGAAGTGGTTTGGGCGTATAGGTATTGAAAGTACAAAGTCTTTGTCGGAACTTCAGCGCACCTGGTTACACATTCTCCCAAATTATTTCCTAGAGGAGCCATTTGAGTAATCAATTTTGTGACCCTCGATAGCTGTATTTTCTGTTTTCCCGATGTAGCCTTTAGGATAATAAAATCGTTCGCGGACCGCATTATCCATTAGGTAGGACTGTTTATAGCCTCGGTATGTCCCCCAGAATTGCATCGTTCGGAAAAGAACGATTTCGTAGGCCCGACGGATCATTTGCCGGTCGTGCCAAGCTTGTCGAAGATCCCCCAGAATATTTTTGCTCCACAGATT
>JBCDIO010000512.1:0-3869 GCA_038748815.1 Bacteroidota bacterium | reverse complement strand
CTTATCGGCATAATGGTTCGTAACCCCAGTTGGACATTCGGCTTCTCCGTTACCGACGCAATCGGCGTTTACGCAACCACTGTCTTGGGCACATTTATCTGTCAAAATCTGGGATCGTAGACCTAGGTAGTAATTTCGTAGGGTGATCCAGGCCAAATTATTGTCCGCATCGGAGCCTTGGCCAAGCCCCGAGCAATCAATTCCGCCATTGAACAGAATACCGTCAAGCAGATCGGTAAAACTCAGAGAATCGGCCTCTCCCGGTACTATATCATTCATCAATGAATCCAGAATCATAGCACAAGAATCGGCCGCTCCTCCGGTTAAGAATAGGCTATCGTTGAGGAAATTTCCAAGCGTATCGATGACCCCAAGGCTTACGGCTTCGTCCCAGGTATTAATCTCCCAGAGTAAGCTGTCGTATTGGCTACCTTGTCCCTGATTGAAGGTCTCACAACAGGTGTAGTAGCAATATTCGGGGTGAAATTTTTCGGCTAGGGCATAGCCCCAGCTAAACCGGTAGTGGCTAATAAAGTCGGCAGCATCCAGCTGCCAGGGTAAATAAGCTATCCCATTGATGTAGACCGTATCGGGATCTCCATTCTCGTCCAACAAAGGGTAATTGAGCATATCCGTATCTTGATAAGCTAAATCGGTGCTGGGGCGATAAAAAATAGACGTCGGATCAGTGCTTAGCGTCGAAGAATTAACCGTTACAGAATCGGTATTATACAGGGCATATTGACCCGTTCCCGGGATAAAGTCCATCGCTAAGCGGTCGAGCAGGGTTTTACATTCATCCACGGGTTCACAGAAGGCTAAGCATTGTTCTACCAACTGATCATAGCGGTCTTCAGCCTCCTGGGTGCTTAAGCTCGGAATTTCGGTGGTGATATAGCTCACGTATTCCGCTTGAGTCCCAAGATCCGCCAGACAAGAATCGCAGGTGTAATTACAGCCGGTAAGGTCCATTTCTCCCAAAAACTCATTGGTGAGTTGCTCTACGCTGGGTAGGCAAGTCGTTTGGGTCAGAAAATGATCCGTATAATATTCTAGTGCGGTTTGACTGATCCTTAATTCTTTGGTGACAATGTACCGGCCAACGGGTAAATTATTCAGTTCAATGGTCGCAATCAGACCGCTGGGGCTATTGCTGCAAAGGGTATCAAAGAGGGTACTTTCTACCGAGAAATTATAAATAGTGGTGTCAATGGGAGCCCCTTGGTTGAAATCGTTGTCGCATTCGTCGGAAATGGTGATGCGGACATCGTACAAACAATCGTAACAGATACCATCCGGCAAGCATTCTGGGCTAAAAGAGGTGGAATCTAGGGAATAGTTAAAGGTATAATTGGCCTGGTCGGGCACCAATAAGGCATAGGTCGAGTTTAGCCCGTAGGTGACGGCTTGGTTGTTGAGCAGATCGATGGTCAGAGGTGCTGCATCTACATACGTATCTAAGGGATCGTTCTCGTTTACAAAACTAGGCCTTCCTCCCGCTAAGCTGGTAGCAATGGTGCGACCGTGTCCGTCGATGTAAGAAACACTCACCTGACTATTCTGGTCAATCATCATATTTTTCAGGTAATGCGAAGCCTCGCCCACCTCGTTGCCAAACAGTCGATCAAGTTCGCGCTGACTCGGTTTTCCGTAGAAATATTGCACTTCGTGTCCTTGCCCCAGCTGGAAGGTTTCTCCTACGCCTCCCTGGCGTTGCACCCGACCGGTTTGGTCTAAGGTGTATTCGGTTACGGAGAAAGGAAATCCCTGAGCATCGGGAATGTACTGATGGAATCCTTCGGTTTGTTTCGGATTATTGGGCGAATAATACCGCGAAGCCCCCGTAGCGGTAGACATACTATCTGGCGTGCCTAAACACTGGTCTGAACCTAGATAATGGCTGTTGGTGTAAGGGTTAATCCCGTCGATGGTCGACAATAGGGGATCAAAACCGATTGTACTAGAAAAGGTCGGAGCTGGTAGCACCTCCATAGAGGGGCGTCCCTGCTGATCGTAAATGGTTTGACCCGCAATGGTCATATCGATCGCATTAGAATAGGTAACCGATTGCCGGTTGCGTAAGGAGCCATCAAAGTACTGGATAGACGGTAAGAATTTGCCTTCCTCGGCAAAGGTGGTTTGAGCTTGCCAGTTGAGGTCCGTTTCGTGCCAAGTTACGTCTAATTTCTCTTGGAAATTAGCGAGGGTGATGGCCGCATTCTTTATAGAAGACCACTTGCCCGTGATGCGTTCTCCGGTAGGGCTGCATTGAATAGCACGGACCCGATAGAACACATAACCATCCGGATAGAGCAGCGAGATTCGAGCAAAGGTATTGCCCGTAGAAATGCGCGAGGCATTATGGCGGAAGAGCCAATTGAAATCGGTATAGGTATCCGTACCACTATTGAGCTCATTCACTACAGTGGTCGAATCATCGTAGAAGGTCCATTCTACCTGGTATTCTTCTGCTCCTGGGACATTATCCCAAGTGAAGGTGGCAAAATCGCTTTGGGGCGAAGTAAAACTGGAAGAGATATTCGGCTTCTCATCCCAATTGAAGCTGTAATCCCGATCGACCAAAATTTCGCTGTAGATCTCCAAGGGTGGTAAAGAATCGTGTAGGCAACCCGTTTTGGTGAAACCTTCGACCCGTACTTCCATTTTGTGCATCCCGTAGAAAAAACGGTAGGCTCGTACTTCGGTTTTATGAGTCCGAGTGGTATCGTAGTCAATCTCAAGGCTAAAGAGTTCTTGTCCCGTGTAGGCTCCGTCGGGGTCGGCCGATTCGTCCCAATAACGCAGGCGGAGATCAACGGTATAGGTACAGGACTCCGGTTTGATCTTTGGATCATCTTCCCGGATTTGGAACATCACTAGGTTCCGGACTACATTATGTTGTTCAATTAGATTCCATTCCGTGGCATCTTCGAACTTGGGATCAGTGATGGTCAGTTCCTGATTGACGGCAATATCTTCGTTGATGAGCCGACCGGTATATTTCTCTTCTTGTCCAAATAGAGAACTAAAAAGAGTGCTGATAAAAAAGAATGAAAGCACGAAAACAGGTCGCCAAGAGAATAGTTGGGATTCCATCTTTGGAGTTTTAGAAACAAACACAAAAAGAATGATCGAGGTAAATTGACGCAGGGTTATCCTTTACGATGAACCGGGTAACTGGATCAGTTCGTAGTCCTGGTACTTGGTCTTGGGGCGATATTGCCCGCCGGTTGATTCCAGGTAGTCGCTTGGTCGATGGGGGAATGCCCCGGTGCGAATTTTATGGTATAGGTAGGTCGTGCGAATTCTGCTTTTATTGTAGGGTGAACCCGTACGGCCCGGTACATCAATGCGCATCTCGGTTTGGTCGATGTACATCGTCTGCGGATCGTAGATGATATCAATACGGGTATTTGACGACTGGGGGGCTTCAAAGCGCAAACCTTGGCGTTGATTCCCCGGGTCGAAGGTGACTAAATACAACTGGTTTTGCTCCGCGTAGCTCACGAATTGATCGACGCCTAAAGGGTCGGGAAAGCTGATACTTTTTTGGAGCACAATGGTTTTATTCCCGTGGTCAATTTGGATCAATATCTTACCATCGGTGACCGTTTCCAGGGTTCCAATTTTAGAATAAAACTGCTGCCCATTTCGAATCAATTTCATACGCTGCTTGTCCACCGGAAGCTTGCTATCCAATTGGTCGAAGAATTCGATTTGGAGTTCACATTCCAAGGTTTGGCTCGGTCGATAAGCTTCTACAATCTGACTCAGGCTTGCGGTTGCCGACTGCCCCCAAGTGGAGGGCGCCAATACCAGCACGGATAAAAAACAGAGGATAACTCGCATGGCCTTAGTTGTTATTGGTG
>JBCDIO010000511.1:0-3870 GCA_038748815.1 Bacteroidota bacterium | reverse complement strand
CCCTTTCTTATTTTGGTTAAAGACCGGAGTTCTGCAGGTTAGCTACGTAGCTGGATACTCTACATAGTTTCTTGGTGTCTCGTACAAGCGTACACCAACATCATACTTATCGTCTAAGTTCTTGCGTAGAATTTGCCATATCACGTAGCAGATGTTCTCTGCGGTTGGATTAAGCTTTTTAAATTCGGGAACATCCAAATTGAGATTCTTATGATCGAAGCGTTTCTCGACTTCGTTTTTAATGACGTCCTTTAAAATCTTCAAATCGATAAGATATCCAGTTACTGGATCAACCTCCCCGCTCACTTTTACCTCTAGGTCATAATTGTGGCCATGGTAATTGTAGTTATTGCATAGTCCAAACACCTCTTGATTCTTCTCGTCGCTCCATGATGGATTAAACAGGCGATGTGCTGCATTAAAATGCGCTTTTCGAAAAACAGAAATTCTCATGGTATTTTATTGTCGGGTATAAAATCAGCTTAGTAGCAAACCTTTATGGAGGTTCGTTTTAGCCACCTTACTAACAAATCGCTTGGTTCTTGGTTGCAAAGAGGTGGAGGAAAAGGGTATGACCACAGGATAAACCAGAAATTATGTATTTTTACCCTTAGGGAAAGGTCATTTGGCAAGAATGCCATTTCGATATGTTCTCTAAGCATTCATTAAACAAATCGGACGAAGAAAAAGTGCAATCGATTCATCCGTTTACGGTGCAGTCAATTGAAGGGAAAGAAATCCGGTTTGCCGATTTCAAAGGAAAGAAGATTCTGGTAGTAAACGTTGCCTCCGAGTGCGGGTTTACTCCTCAATATCAGCAGCTGCAAGAGCTCTATGATCATTTCAAAGACCAGATGGTCATCATAGGTTTTCCCACCAATAATTTTGGTGGACAAGAACCAGGAACCGATCAGGACATCGCTATATTCTGCCAAAAAAACTATGGTGTAACATTCCCGATGGCCGCAAAAATAGACCTACCGCGTCATCCCGTTTATGGCTGGCTGACGCAAAAGCAGCAAAATGGAGTTATGGACGAGGAAGTTCGTTGGAACTTCCATAAGTTTATTCTCGATGGACAAGGCCATCTAGTGGCCTCCTTCCCTTCTTCGGTAAGCCCACTCGACGATGTATTGTTGACGGCCCTGGGTATTGCTTAATCTTTTGCTTTCTTATCGTTCGTCGTGTCTCCGGAGTCATGCCCTCCGAGCAACATAGGACGTGCCATGATGCTACAGGATATCATTGGACAACACAGTACCAAACAGCGCTTACTCCAACTGGTGGAGTCAGAAAGACTTCCGCATGCCATGTTGTTGCTTGGGCCAGAGGGTGCTGGCGGCCTTCCTTTAGCTATTGGCTTTGGACAGTATTTACTATGTTCGGATCGGCAACCCAATGGTCCTTGTGGACGCTGCTCTAATTGCCTTAAATCCGCTAAATTAATCCACCCGGATCTTCATTTCTCTTTCCCTACCGTTGGTTCTAAAGTTACCAGTGATCAGTTATTGTCAGAATGGCGAAGTACCCTACAGACTCAGCCTTACATGGGGCTCAATGATTGGATGCAGGTGCTTGGGGGGGAAAATAAGCAAGGGAATATTAACAAAGAAGAGTGCAATCGAATTATCCGGGCTCTTAGCTTTAAGACCTTTGAAGGTGCTTATAAGGTGCTCATTATGTGGATGCCAGAATTGCTGGGTAAAGAAGGAAATCGCCTACTAAAGCTTATTGAAGAACCGCCACCACGGACGGTTATCATTCTAGTAGCGGAGCAAGCAGAGTTAATTCTCAATACTATTTTGTCTCGTTGCCAAATGATTAAATTTCGCGGTATCCAGGATGCTGATATCGCTCAAGGCCTCGTTCGTAGCAAGGGACTTTCCGAAGCGGATGCTATGATGTTAGCCCAATTGGCCGATGGAAGCTTTCAGGAAGCTAGCCACCTAGCAGAAAATATACAATCCGATCAAGCGGACCAATTCATTCAATGGCTTCGCCATTGCTATCAGGGCAATGGGCCTACTCTGGTGCAAGATGCGGAACGTTTAGCGGGGCTTGGCCGCGAGTCTCTAAAGCACTTTATGCTGTATGGCCTCCATTTTTTACAAGAATTATTCCACCTGCAAGTGGCCGACGATCAAATGACTCGCCTACGACCCGCTGAGCAAAAGGTGGCACAAAATATGCAGAAGGTGATTGGATTCGAGCAGCTCCAAAAAATGGTTAGCCTGCTCAATGATGCCTATCATCATATTACTAGAAATGCCCATCCCAAGCTCTTATTGCTGAACATGGGGATTTCAATCCATAAAATATTACGTTACCCAAACCGATGAGAGCAGAACCAACTAAAGGTGGGTTTGCTCAGATGTAAAATACAATAGGATATGGGATGTCAAGGATGTTCGACCCGAAACTCAGCTGGAGAACCTGCTGGATGCCAAAGTAACGGCGGCTGTAGTAGCGGAGGTTGTAATCGACTCAATACATACGATTGGTTAAGTACCCTAGAGATACAGGATGTTGACCGTTACCAGTTTGTGGAAGTAACCTTCAAGCAAGGAGCCCGCAAGAATTTTTACCGGATATCGGGGAAAACCCTGACTACGACTGGAGATCACGTAGTGGTAGAAGCGAATAACGGATACGATATTGGAACGGTAACCTTGTCTGGTGAACTCGTTCGCCTACAAATGAAGAAAAAGCGTTGTAGCGAGGACAGTATTCAGCATATGGTTATCCGAATCGCTAACGAACGAGACTTAGAACGCCTGGATGATGCGCGTGCCCTAGAAATACCTGCAATGATCCGCGCGCGGGCAATCGCCCGAACGCTCGGCTTAGATATGAAGGTAGGCGATGTAGAATACCAAGGAGACCGCCGCAAGGCTACTTTTTACTACATCGCTGATGGACGCGTTGATTTTCGGGAGTTGATTCGCCACTACGCCCGAGAGTTTCGGGTGAAAATTGAAATGCGGCAAATTGGTGCTCGGCAAGAATCAGCCCGGATTGGTGGGCTAGGGTCTTGTGGTCGAGAGTTATGTTGTTCTACCTGGCTAACCGATTTTAAATCGGTCTCCACCTCCGCCGCTCGTTACCAAAACCTAGCAATCAATCAGGCTAAACTTTCTGGTCAGTGTGGTCGCTTGAAATGTTGTCTAAACTATGAGCTAGACAGTTACATGGAAGCCCTAGAGGATTTCCCTAAAGGGGCCGATCGGTTAAAAACAGAGGTCGGATTAGCGATTCTAATAAAAACGGATATTTTTAAACGGTTGATGTTTTATGTGCACGAAGTAAAGGGACAGCGGGGAAAAGTAGTCACTCTTTCGGTAAGCCGGGTCAAGGAGATAATTGATATGAATCGGAAAGGAGAATTTCCGCCTGATTTAATAGATTTGCAATTGTTAGCGGATATGCCAGAAGTAGAGGCTGCTCCAGATTTCGAAAGCGTAAATGACGTAATCGAACTTCCACCAGAAGAGAAGCGGCGGCGGCGTAAGAAACGCCGGAAAAAGAAGAGCCCAACGGGTGGAAATAAACCACCCGAAGGAAAACAGCAAGGTGGTGGAAACAATAACCGCCGCTCGGGTGATAATAAAAAGAAGCCCGCTAATCGCACGGGGCAGAATAAGCCCCAAACAGGTAAAAACAAACCGCAGGGAGGAGAACCCAAAGGAAAGCAAGAGTCCGGACAAGGGAAAAAAGGCCCCCAAACGAATGAGGGTAAACCAAAAGGACGAGGCGGAAACCGCCGACGGGGAAATCGCCGGCCTGGGCGGAACAATAATCCCAACAATAACAAGGGCGGCAGTGGTAATAATAATAAGAAAGATTAAATGACACATTTGGAATAATAGAATT